>JAYSUZ010000051.1:0-10594 GCA_043718845.1 Cytophagales bacterium | reverse complement strand
TCGGGGCTGCTACTTTTACAAAACAGCTAGACAGCGACTTAGGGAAAAAATACCGCTTGATAGCGTTCGATTTACCAGGCCATGGCGATTCTGATGTGCCGGCTAATCCACACGAGGGTTATGCGCTTACAGGTTTAATCGCAAGTTTACTTTTGGTAATTGAAAAATTAAATTTAAAAAATATAATTCTCGTAGGGCATTCGCTTGGCGGGCATCTAATTATTGAGGCTTCTGGGCAGCTTACGGAGGTTACTGGTTTTGTAATTTTCGGAACACCACCGTTAGGAATTCCTCCCGATATGGCAAGAGCTTATTTGCCTTGTCCCTCTCTAGCTTTAGCCTTCACGCCAAACTTATCTGAGGAAGAGTGCAACAAACTAGCTTCGGCTTATATTGGAAACAATAATCTGGATGTTTCACTTCTCAAACAACTGATACAAAAAACAGATCCGAATTTTCGTTCTAGTATTGCCGCAAGTATAATGGGAGGCGCTGTTCCGGATGAATTGGCTATTGTGTCCTCCTTGGCGAAACCCCTTGCTATCTTTCATGGCGCAGAAGAAAAATTAGTAAATCTGGAATATATCCAATCGCTTACAATACCTACTCTTTGGAAAAACGAAGTGCAAGTAATTCCAACTTCAGGGCATTCGCCTCAGTGGGAAAACCCCGTTGTGTTTAATGAAGTATTGGAGAGATTTATAGAGCAGATTTAAAATAAATGAATCCAAGTAGTGCAACGACTCAAAGCCTTTGCACTACTGACTTGAAAAGTTAGTAGTATTATAAACGCTACCCTCGTTAGTGAAAATATACGTACCGTCCAATAAGACAACCTACATTATAGTGGTATATTTCTCCTATTTTAAAATTTCAATAAATGCTTTTTTCGAAATCAAGATTAATCAAATACCGATTTTTAGTAGTAGAGATTACGAAATTCTCTTCTACTAATTTCTTACAAATGCCTCTAATTTTCCTTCCCAACGTTTCATAGGTTTTCGCATTCATATTTTTACTATGCAATAAGCGATATACTTGCGGTGTAATATCTGTTGCTCGTAAAGCCTCCTTATTATATTTAGTATATCTATACAATATAGTAAGTACTAATTTAGTATCCTTTCCCCATTGAATATATGAATCACCAAATAATTCGATTAATTCATCGGCGTACCCTTCTTTAATAAGCTCCCTATCTACAATATAAACAGGAGCGTACTCTTTGCTTGAAGCGTGTTCAATAATCAACCCCGCCTTTCTCAGCGCATTAATTGCGTTTGTATGATTATTATTCTCACTTAATAAAATAGTAAAGCACCTTCTTCTATTTAACAATTCTGATTTATAAAAATAAGCTAGAATTTGTTTATGAGATAACTCTAATTGATTTTTTAACTTTGAAACTAAATAATTAGAATACCCATTTAGCCAATAGTCGATTTCCTCATCTACCAATTTTCCTGTAGGAATTTTAAGACTAATCGAATCTGCACTAATTTCATAATACGGCAAATTTATTAAATTAGAAAGCGCCGCATTTACTAATGAAGCCATTCCTCGTCCTTTACTTTCAATTTTATCAAAAACCTTTAATACAGAAGCTAACTTGGGGTTTTTACTTTCTGGAATTCCTGGAATAAGCCTTCTAATCGAAATATCGCCGTCTTCACTTATGATTTTTATTTTCTCCTTAAATGATCCAGGATTTTTAATTTCTAAATATTCATTCGGTTCTACATTTACGGTAATAAAATTATTAATGGTATAATCTCTATGCGCTATTGCGTTATTAATTACCTCTCTAATTAATTCTTCTGGATACTCTGGCAATGCCACCCCTCCTTCTCTATAGGTTCTACCTACATTAATATGCCCCCAAATAAACCTAAAAGTGGAGTCTATCAAAGAAATGACATCGCTTTGGTAAATACCTTTATCTTTAGAAATATCTTTAGAAGAATCAAAAAAACAATCCACCTCACTTCTGTATTCCATATACCTAAAGGGATCTTCACCGAACAACAATAATCCTAATGTTGTTATTTTATTCTTCTTTGTGATAAAATACTTGCGCTCCAAAAATGATAATGCTGATGTAATATCAGGTTTTAAAGTTTCGTTTTTAAAGTCTTTATTAAGCAAATTGATATAAATATTTAATTTATCTAGGCTTAATGTATCAATAGTCACCTCTTGAACAATTGTTAATTCCTTCGATTGTTCTAATTCTGTTTTATATTCCTTTTGACTATTTATTTTAGATAAAGAGATTGTATAATCCCCTGTAAGCTTGCGTTCTTTATATACATTCTCAAATTTGACAAATTTCAAATCATCACTTAATGGTTTTATATAAATTACCGCAACCTCTTTAGCCAATACCTTTTCATAATTCAAAAAAATAAAATCACTTACATCCACATTTATACCATCATCATTTTGAAAGGTACTTGTTTGAAGTTCAATTAATTTCTGTTCGTTGTTTCGATCAAAACCAGTAAGGCTATAGTGTTTATTACGTTCTCTTATCCCACAAATAACAATGCCTCCATCACTATTTAAAAAAGCACAAATTGATTCTTTTAATGATTTCCATTCTGCTCCCGTTGACAAATCCTTCAATTCAAGCGTAGCATTTTCTACATCTTTAAAAATTCCAGATTGAATAGATTGTTCAATTGTATAAATGATTTTCTTAATATAATCGGAATGCATTTTTTAAATAACTTTTTTATTCACTAGGATTACTTACAAAGTACTTATTTTTAGTCAATAAAATACTCATTGACATCTCTTTATTTAATCATTAGCCGCAATACTAATATACAAGTAACTAAATAGCAATAAATTAGCACATACATTACCCCACCTACCACTCCTCCAATCGAAACCCATCCTTCAACCGAATCCCCTTTTCCGTTTGCACCAAAGAGCAACACTCTATAAGAGGGTCGTGTTCAAAAAAGAGTGTGTAATTTTTCGCTACCGCTTCTCGCAAAAACTTATTTTTCTCTTCCATCGACAACAAAGGACGCGTATCGTAGCCCATTACGTAGGCAATAGGTATATGGCCTGCAGAAGGAATTAAATCGGCTACATAGACGATTGTTTTATCCCCTTGTTTTATCAAAGGAAGCATTTGCTTGTCGGTGTGACCGTCTACGAGTAGAAAGTCAATATTTTGAAAAGGAGATTGTCCTTCTGCTATAAATTTCAATTGACCAGACTCTTTTATGGGTAGAATATTTTCGTTCAAAAAACTAGCTTTCTCTCTAGGATTGGGCGCTGTAGCCCAAAGCCAATGCGCTTCGTTCGACCAGTAAGTAGCATTTTTGAAGGCTGTAAAACTTTTTGTTTTATCACTGTTAAAATTTACAGCTCCACCGCAATGGTCGAAATGTAGGTGGGTTAAAACTACATCTGTTATTTCATCGGGTGTATAACCAGCTTTTAGAATAGATTTTTCGAGGGTATCGTCGCCGTGTAAATAAAAATAGTCGAAGAACTTTTTATCTTGTTTCGAACCAATACCAGTATCTACTAAAATCAATCGGTCGCCGTCTTCTATCAATAGGCAGCGCATAGCCCAAGTACACATATTGTTGTAGTCTGCGGGATTTAATTTATTCCAAATTGTTTTGGGTACTACACCAAACATTGCACCGCCGTCCAACTTAAATAAGCCTGTATTAATTGTAGTAAGTTTCATTTTACTATTCTGCTTTATAGCTTGAAAACCAATATTTATCGCTGAGTTCGTTCAAGGCTTTTAATTGTATTTCATTAAGCGCTTCGTCAAAAACAATAATATCGGTTGCTAAAATGTAAATACATCCACCAGAATACACATTTTCACAGTTGGAGTAGATTTTAATATAATCGTTGTCCACTTGTTCAACATTTAAAATATCTGGTCTAAATAACTGTATGTCTTTTAAGGAAGAAACACTCATATCCTCGTCGTCCCAAGGGAGAAAATAAACATCTTTGGTATTTTTCAATACCACATAAAAATATTTATAATTAGATTCCAACTGATTGGCTAAATGAATACATTCAATTTTTAAATTGAGCGATCCTTCTATTAAGCTCATTTCTTCTATAAACCCCTCTTGGAGTTGAGAAAATATTTCTACAATCTTAGTTGTGTGCATTATTTTAATAGCTAATTCACAAGATTAGGCTGTTAATTTATTTACTTAACGTCAGTAAGATAAATCATATTTGTCAAAATAAAAATCTTAAACAATTTTAATTCAATAAGCATCAATTAATCAATGATATTAAGTACATTCGTAACTACATTTTTTATGAAAGATGTCACCACATTTAGACGATAAGATTGAATTTCTAAAAGGGATTGGCCCTCAAAGAGCGGCTTTGCTCCAAACCGAACTTAGTATTTTTACGTTCAACGATTTATTAAATTATTTTCCGTTTCGCTACGAAGACCGTAGTACTTTCCATAAACTCTTGGAAGCCAATGAAGACATGCCCTTTATTCAGGTAAAAGGAAAAATAAAAAGCATGCAAATGGTGGGAGAAGGGAATAAAAAGAGGCTTGTGGCCATTTTTTCCGATGGTACAGGAGTTATTGAATTAGTCTGGTTTCAAGGTGCTCAATGGGTTCAAAAGAGACTAAAACTCAATGCAGATTATATAATTTATGGAAAGCCGGCTCTATTTGGTAGCAAATTAAACATTGCACACCCTGAAATAGAATTACAAAGTGAAGCAGAAGTTCATCAAGGTCTTCAGCCCATATACAGAACAACGGAACGCCTAAAAATAAGCCACGTAGACAGCAAGGCTATTTCCAAACTACAGAAAACACTTGTGGAAACGTGCCTGAACTATATAGAAGAAAATCTGCCGGATTATTTAATAAAAGAACAAAAATTAATCAATAGAAAAGAGGCTTTCCGACAAATTCATTTTCCTAAAAATGAAAAGGCAATCACCTTTGCAGTAAACCGACTCAAATTCGAAGAGCTCTTTTATACCCAACTTAAACTTTTGCGTTCAAAAAACACTAGGGTAAAAGACAACAATGGATTTGTATTTAAAAACATTCCACTATTAAATGAATTTTACAAAAATCACTTACCCTTTGATTTAACAAATGCGCAGAAAAAAGTAATCAAAGAAATATACAAAGATGTTTGTTCTGGCAAACAGATGAACCGTCTTTTACAAGGTGATGTTGGAAGTGGAAAAACAATCGTAGCCTTTATCTGCATGCTTATGGCGATTGACAATAACACTCAAGCCTGTTTAATGGCACCTACAGAAATATTAGCCAATCAACACTATAACGGATTAAAAGAATTTGCGGATAAGTTAAACATTCCTATAGCGCTTCTAACAGGCTCCTCAAAAAAATCGGAACGATCCGTAATTCATGAAAATTTAGTAAATGGCTCGTTAAAAATAATTGTAGGTACGCATGCTTTATTAGAAGATCCTGTAAAATTTTTCAGTTTAGGATTAGCTGTTATCGATGAGCAACATCGTTTTGGAGTGCAGCAGCGTGCAAAATTATGGAACAAAAATACTACGCTTAAGCCTCATGTATTAGTTATGACAGCCACTCCTATCCCACGCACGCTTGCTATGACGCTTTATGGAGACCTTGACCTATCGGTTATAAATGAATTGCCCGTAGGACGAAAGCCTATTAAAACTGTCCATCGTAATGACCGTCATAGAATACAAGTATTTGGGTTCATACATAAACAACTAGAAGAAGGGCGGCAGATTTACATTGTTTATCCACTGATTGAAGAGTCCGAAAAGTTAGATTTAAAAGACCTAATGGACGGTCATGATGCGATTTCTAGAGCATTTAAAGACTACCCTATAGGTATTTTACATGGAAAATTAAAAGCCGATGTAAAAGAGCTCGAAATGAAAAAATTTCTAGCCAATCAAACTAAAATAATGGTAGCAACTACAGTGATTGAAGTAGGCGTAAATGTTCCGAATGCTTCGGTAATGGTAATTGAAAATGCAGAACGATTTGGGTTATCGCAACTCCACCAATTAAGAGGTAGAGTAGGACGTGGAGCCGACCAATCGTATTGTCTACTTATGACGAAAGATCGAATAAGCAACGATTCTAAATTAAGGATAGAAACAATGGTGCGCACCAACAACGGCTTTGAAATAGCCGACGTCGACCTTCGTTTACGAGGTCCGGGCAATTTGGAAGGAACACAACAAAGTGGGGGAATTGAGCTTAAATTAGTAAATTTATCCGAAGATGCCCTTTTGGTAGAGCATACGAGAGAAGTGGTAAAATTAATTTTAGAAAAAGACCCAGAACTGGATCTTCCTGAAAATAGTTGTATTAGAAATAACAAAGAAAATTTAGGTAAACAAAATATAAACTATAGTAAAATTAGTTAACATGGAAAAAAATATAGTATACTTCGATGGCGTTTGTGGGCTTTGCAATTATTTTGTCGATTTTATAATCCGTCAGGATAAAAGCAATAAGCTCTTGTTTGCTCCCCTCCAAGGCGAAACTGCGGCAAAGGCCTTAGGTATTAAACCAAATCAAAAATTTGATACCGTAATGCTCAGTAAGAATGGAAAACTGTATTACAAGTCAGGTGCAGGGATACGTATATTCTATACCGCAGGGGGATTTTGGAAAATACTTATCGTGTTGTTAATTTTTCCACCTTTTTTAAGAAATTACATTTACGACATTATAGCCAACAACCGCTATAAGTGGTTTGGCAAAAAAGAAAGTTGTAGAATGCCTACCAAAGAAGAACGGGCAAAATTTTTACCCTAATTATTAAATTCAAAAGAAACATAAAAATATCATTACATCTACAAAACACAATGCTTCGACGTCTCTATAAACTACTGAAATCTACGGTTAGTTTTCTCTTTTATACAGTTGTATCACTTATTTTCATGACGTTGTTGTACGTATTAGTTGCGGCTATTCTCACGATGATTCCTTCCAATATGTTTTCGGAGCAACCTAAAGAAGGAATTGTAATTTATATAAAATCAAACGGTGTACATACAGACCTTGTACTACCTATAGAGAATAAATTTTACGATTGGAATGAAAAAATTTCATTGGAAGATTTCGCCATTGATACTGTAAATTACAAATGGACTGCATTTGGCTGGGGAGATAAAGGCTTTTATCTTGACACGCCGAATTGGTCAGACCTGAAAATTTCTACAGCCTTGAATGCTATGTTAATACCCAGTCCTACGGCGATGCATGTGACTTTATATGGAAATTTGATGAAAGAAAATAATTCAACAAAGAAGATAATTTTAACCGAAGAACAGTATCTTTTACTTTGTGCCCATATTTCAGATTCTTTCCAAAAAACCGAAACAGGTGATTTCATTCGAATAAACAGTTATCATTATAATGGAGTGAATGATAATTTTTATGAAGCCGAAGGAAGTTATCATCTATTCAATACCTGCAACAATTGGGCAAATACAGGGCTAAAAAAAGCTGAAGTAAAAACTGCATTTTGGGCGCCGTTTGATAAATGCATTTTTTATTACTTTTAAATATTGTGGAGCGCTTCAGTAATGTTTTAGACGCTCCACAATATAGTTAAAGTTATTATAATTACACTGCCATTTTTGGGTATTGTAATTTCAATTTACTAAGCGTTTCGTATATTTTTTTTGCTACCACATATTCCTTATACCAATTCTGATCAGCAGGAACTACCGTCCACTCAGGAGTATTACAATTTTTAAATACATCGTCGTAAGCACTCATATAGTGAGGCCATTTTTGACTTGTCTTCCAATCACCATCGTTGTGTTTCCAAAATTTTGTAGGATTAGTTTTACGTTCATCCAACCGTTCAATTTGTATTTCACGAGATATATGAAGATAAAATTTCAATACTATTGTTCCGTTTTCCGTGACAAGCTTTTCGAAATCATTGATATTCTCAAATCTTTTTTTAGCAGTTTTGTCGTCTATCCATTTCTCTACACGTGTAATTAATACATCTTCGTAATGAGAACGGTTAAAAATTTGTATCATTCCTTTTGCGGGCATTTCTTTGTGCACACGCCAAAGGAAATCATGCTTCAGCTCTTCTTCCGTAGGCCCTTTGAAGGCATGTACGGTACAACCCAATGGATTAACACCTTTAAAAACCCTACTTACTAACCCATCCTTTCCTGAAGCATCTAAGCCTTGAAGTAATACCAATAACCCCTTTTGAGAAGAAGCGTAAAATACTTTCTGCAATTCTCCTATTTTTTCAATGAATTTATCGGTCTCCGCCTTAGTTTTTTCCTTATCAAGACTCTTAGGCGCTCTTGTAGATATGGTCGTTATTTTTTTCATAGAAATTAATTAATTTGATAATTTGATACTTAAACTACTTTTTTCACTCTCCTAATTTATACTAATTTTTATGATTTCCAAATTATCAAATCACCAAATTATCTAATCAAAAAGATTAATCTTCCGCTATTGATTTACCAGCAAGAAATCCTGTAGTCCACGCAGACTGAAAATTAAACCCACCCGTCAACGCATCAATATTTAGCACTTCGCCAGCAAAATGCAAGCCTTGATGTTTACGACTTTGCATAGTTGTCAATTCTACTTCTTTTAGATCAATACCTCCACAGGTCACAAATTCTTCTTTAAAAGTAGTCTTTCCTTTTACCGAATAATTTCCTCTCAACAATTCTTCAATAAGTTTATTTATATTTTTATTCGGCACATCGGCCCATCGTGTTTCTTCTTCAATACCTGCAAGCCCAATAAGTCTTTCCCATAAACGTTTGGGTAAATCAAAAAATACGTTTGAAGTAACCATCTTTTTATGGTGTTCAGATTTTATTTCCAAAAGTTTTTCCCTTAACGAATCTTCGGTATACGTTGGTACAAAGTTAATATGGATATTAAAATTATAATCCATCGCATAAATTTCTCTTGCCGCCCAAGCAGACAGCCTTAGAATAACAGGTCCACTAAATCCCCAATGCGTAAGCAATAAAGGACCAAGCGTTGAAATTTTTGTACCCTCTACACGCACTTCTGCATTGGCTACCGAAAGACCTTGAAGGCCATTCAAACGAGAATCTGGAATATTGAACGTAAATAAAGATGGGACAGGCGTTATTACTTCTAACCCTAGTTCACGTACCCAATTGTAAGAATCATCACTAGGACTTCCGCCAGTAGCTACCAATATTTTATCGCACACCATGTTCTCTCCACCACGGAGTTTCACTGTCCATTTGTTATTATTTTTTTCCAAACCACCTACCGCAAAACCAGTCATAATCTTAACGCCCAAAACACGTGCTTCTCGCTCCAAACAATCCACTATCGACTGAGAAGAATCGCTTTCAGGAAACATTCTATTATCCGCTTCTGTTTTCAACTTCACCCCTCTCGATTCAAACCAATCTACCGTTTGATTGGTAGAAAAATAGCTAAAACAAGTTTTCAGTTCTTTTCCTCCTCGAGGGTAATATTTAATTAATTGATTGTTGTCAAAACAGGCATGCGTCACATTGCACCTTCCTCCGCCTGAAATCCTTACTTTAGAAAGTAGTTTGGTAGATTTCTCTAATAGAATTATTTCTGCATTATAATTATAGCGCGCACATGTTATAGCGCCAAAAAAACCAGCAGCACCTCCTCCTATTATAATTACTTTTAGGGGTTTCATATTTTTCCTATTTTAAATTTATTACTATATTTCACTTATCGTCCCATTTTCAAACCAAATGCACCAAGCAATCCTCTTGTAAGTTCTTTGAAAACGGTTCGACCTATTTGCTTTGTCAGCGCACTATCCAATACGGCTTCGATGGTACTCTTTTCTTTTCTACGACTTGTCTTTTCTTTTTTAGCCTCTTCTTTTTCGCCTTCTTCCTCATCAAGTCTATCCATTTTTTTAGTAAGTATTTCAAAAGCACTTTCCCGATCTATGAGTTCGTTATATTTTTCAGCAAGCTTAGAATTATTTACGAGTTGATCAATTTCAGCTTCGGTAAGGATTCCCATCCGAGACTTAGGAGCACAAAGGAGTGTAGCTACGAGTGGCGTGGGAATTCCTTTTTCACTCAGCACCGTCACCGCAGCTTCCCCTATACCAAGCGACGTCAGAAGTTCTTCCGTTTTATAAAAATCTGTAAGTGGATAATTTTCTGCTGTCATTTTTATCATCTTCCTATCGTTGGCGGTAAAGGCTCGCAGCGCATGCTGAACCTTCATTCCCAACTGACCAAGAATAGAAGCTGGTATATCCGCAGGATTCTGAGTACAAAAGAAAATACCTACCCCTTTTGACCGAATAAGTTTTATTATTGTTTCGAGTTGATCTTGTAATGCTTTGGATGCTTCATCAAAAATAAGATGAGCCTCGTCAATAAAAATAACGAGTTTCGGTTTATCTACATCACCCGCTTCTGGAAATTTCGAATATACTTCGGATAACAAACTTAACATAAAGGTGGAAAATAATTTTGGGCTATCCTGTATATCGGATAATTTGATAATTGAAACCGTTCCATTTCCAGCACTATCCTTCAACAATAGATCGTCTACATCAAAGGATTTTTC
>JAYSUZ010000006.1:0-2239 GCA_043718845.1 Cytophagales bacterium | reverse complement strand
TAATGTAATATCAAAAGATACGATTAAAAGTATTTGCGGGTTTGAGTATATATTATCGTGTCCTGTTTGGTCTAAAACTTTAATTTAATTGGTATAAGACTAGAGGCGCTCTCCGAACTGCTCCATACTAAAAAAATGACGACGGAAAATGTTTCTTTAGAGTATCTGTCCAACGAATTGAAATCAAAAAACAGGACACGTACACTAAACCGTGTGGAGGATAAATTAGAATCAAAGAAGTCGAGTTTGGAGCAATACAACACAGGCGAATATTTTAATACAGCGCTGCAAGACGCGGTGATAAACCACCAAGTACATAACTTGGCGTTGATGGAAAAAGTAGCGTTCAGTACCGTCAAAATTTCTATTTACCAAGATACCGAAGCCTACAAAAACAGCGTAGCCAATCTTCAATCTGATCAGTTCGAGCCCTCTTTTTGGTCTTCGTTTATAATGGCACTGCAAGACGGCTGGTGGTTTTTACTAAGCGCAACACTTTTTCTTGTTCGGATTTGGCCTTTGTATCTGTTTGGCGGAGTTGTCTTCTTTTTGATTCGGTTTATAGAAAAATTTCGTAGAAAAAAAGACTAAATTTGATTTCATCATAATCTGTAGTAGCCATGTGCGTAAAAAATTTGTTTAAGTAACTATAGGAAAAATAAAGGGGAATAGAAAGTTCGTTTTTTTTTGTAGATTTAACGTATGAAAAGAGACTTATTCGTTACACTTCTATGCTTGAGTTGTGTTACAGTTCCTGCTTTTGCACAAGAGAGCCAACAGCCCAACTATCATTACAACGACGTTTACGATTATTACAACGATACAGACCCTGTAAAACCTTTTCATGTTGATAGCCTGCTCACAACGGCAAAGAAAAATATAGGTGTAGCGTATGTATCCCCTGGCAGATCGCCACAAAAAGGGTTCGATTGTTCGGGGTTTACGTTTTATTGTTTTAAACTTTATGGAATTGTTTTGCCATACACCGCCCACCAACAAGCAGAAATAGGGAAGGAAATTCCTTTGACGAAGGTTAAGCCTGGAGATCTTATTTTCTTCCAAGGATCCAACTTGAGCGATAAATCCGTACATCATGTAGGGATTGCAACGTCTAGTTACTCTTCTAAAAAAGGGCAGTCGGTCAACTTTATTCATGCGGCTTCACATGGTGTGAAAGTCGAAAGCCTGACATCTACATATTATAAAAGTAGGATACTAAAAATTAGACGGGTACAATAAAATGAAATCTGCTTCTATTTCTGACCTCAAAAAGGAACTCAAAACATGCTCTCCTACTGCATTATTAGAAGCATGTATGCGTTTGGCAAAATATAAAAAGGACAATAAAGAGCTCTTAAATTACCTCCTTTTTGAGGCAGGCGATGAACAGACGTATATCAATGCCCTAAAAATAGAGATCGACGAATTATTTGCCGAAATGAATGAAAGTAATGGCTATTTAGTCAAGAAAGGACTGCGTAAGATTCTTCGTACGGTTGCTAAACACATACATTACTCCGGTATTCCACAAACCGAAATCGAACTGTTGATTTACTTTTGTGAAAAGATAAAAACCACCTCGTTAATAGACTATGTAAATACGAACAAGGTGCTTTATAATCTTTATAGCCAGCAGTTGAAAAAAATCAACAAGGCTCTTCAGAAGTTACACGAAGACCTGCAGTTTGACTATCAGAAAGCGCTAGACGGAATTGCTTTATAGTGTTCTAGAAAGGGACAACATCATTTCTAACATTCACGAATCCTCTTTTTCCATAATTTTCTTCCAAAATATCTTCTTGGCTTTGAGCAACAATCGTTACGACCGTTTCTTCTGGGTCGAGCTGTTGTTTTATTTTATCATAGATCAGCGCAGAGATAGGGTTGTTGGTTTGTGTCATTGCCGATGCAGCGTCTACGTGGTAGCCACGCTCCATTAGGAAGAATGTTTTTTGGAAATCGAAGAATGTTTTTTCTAATATCTCTTTCGAAAACTCTTGTTCGATATTTAAAAACGATGCCAAAGGCGCTACGGAAATCTTTGCAAATACATCTACCACTTGTGGCATGTTATGTATATTTTCAGCTATAGCGGCGCCTCCTGTAGTACGTATGACAAGTTCACTCTTAGAGAGTAAAAGATAGTCGCCAGTGAGTTCTCTTATGTCAATACGCTGTGGTTCGCCAAAATTTAGCATGTTTAAAAACAACTCTTCAAGTTGCTGTGTCTGCGTAGAGG
>JAYSUZ010000050.1:0-4552 GCA_043718845.1 Cytophagales bacterium | reverse complement strand
ATAACCCTGAAGTGTATTGGCAATTTGTAAATTCAATTCAAGGAATGAGTAAGGCTTGCCTAAAATTCAATATAGACCAGGTAAAATTACCCTCAGACTACAAAGCGATAGCTGAATTTTTGTTGAAACACCCAAATATAGCATCCAAAAAATGGGTGTCTGAGCAGTACGACTCTATGGTAGGAACGGCCAATATGAGCACTAACGCTCCTTCTGATGCCGCTATCGTAAATATTAAAGGGACTAATAAAGCAATCGTGATTACGGTAGATTGTAATTCTCGGTATGTAAATTCTAATCCTGAAGAAGGCTGTGCTATAGCAGTTGCGGAAGCGGCTAGAAATATAGTATGCTCAGGAGGTGAACCTATTGCGATTACCAATAATCTAAATTTTGGAAACCCTTATAACCCTGAAGTGTATTGGCAATTTGTAAATTCAATTCAAGGAATGAGTAAGGCTTGCCTAAAATTCAATACACCTGTGACGGGAGGAAACGTAAGTTTCTATAACCAGTCTGCAGACGGAGGGCCTGTGTTTCCTACGCCTACCATTGGTATGCTAGGACTCATGGAAGACTTAAATAACAGAATGACGCTTAACTTCAAAAATATAGGAGATGTCATTTATTTAATTGGTTATTCGAAAGACGATATATCCTGTTCTGAATATTTATATTCGTACTTGGGTATCAAAGAATCGCCTTGTCCTTATTTTGATTTGAATGAGGAATACAACATGCAAGAATTGGTGAAAGGCTTAATAAAAGATAAATTACTCATCTCGGCACATGATTTATCCGAAGGAGGGTTGTTTGTAGCACTTGCGGAATCTGCTATGGCAGGTAACCTAGGCTTTAAAGTGACCTCTGATTTTCGATATCGAAAAGATGCTTGGTTATTTGGTGAAAAACCAAGCCGTGTCTTAGTTTCTGTTTCCAAAGAGAAAGAAAAAGATTTCCTTGACTATGTAAAAAGTACTCGAAATTTAATAAGCAGAGAAGCTAATTTTGGAGTAGAAGTAATGGGAACGGTTGTCGCAAACGACCTTATTGTAGACAATGAGATACTAATGAATGTACAACATGCAAAAGAGTTGTATGACAATTCGTTAGCCAGTCTTTTGAAATAAAGGACGCCTATTCTATTAAGGTATTGATGAAATGGGAAAAGATAAACTCGTTCGGTTTGCGCAAAATGCGCAACGTTCAAATGTTATTGAAGTAGGAAAAGATATTTTCAATTCTATAAAAGGAAATTGGAAATCTTTTTTTGGAAATGACAATCCAGTTTATCTGGAATTGGCATGCGGAAGAGGGGAGTATACCACAGGACTAGCTGCGGTATACCCTCATATCAATTTTGTAGGTGTTGACGTAAAAGGCGCTCGAATATGGAAAGGAAGTTCGGTTGCTATAGAAAATAAACTCCACAACGCAGCTTTCCTTCGTATAAGAATGTACCTGTTATTAGATTTTTTTAACCCTGCCGAAGTAGATGGAATCTGGCTCACATTTCCCGATCCTCGTTCGGACGACCGTCAGGAAAAACACCGTCTAACATTTATTAAATACATGGAAATGTATAAAACGATATTGTCGAAAGAGGGAATGTTTTATTTCAAAACCGACAATTTAGGGTTGTTTGAGTACACCCTCGAAGTGCTTAAAAATCCTGAGCTTGGGGTTCGAGATTTAGAATATACAAAAGACTTGTACAATTCTGTCTACATGCCCGAGCATCATGGAATAGAGACTACCTATGAACGAAAATTTGTGAAAGAGGGCTTCAAAATAAATTATATGAAATTTCGTTTTTCATCCTAGAACCTACTTTATTTTACTATGTTTTAGTACATAGTTTTACTACATAAAAAAGCCTGAAATTTAGTTCAGGCTTTTTTTATGTAAAGTAGTTATGGTCAAGTAAAGCCTTATGCGTAATTACTAAGCATTACAGGCATTACAAGCATTAATATATCTTCGTTATCGTTCTTGTCTGAAGGCGTGATAAGACCAGCTTTGTTTGGTGCCGACATTTTTAAATCAATAATATCACAGTCCATATTGTTCAACATTTCAATTAGAAACTTAGCGTTAAACCCTATTTCCATGTCTTCGCCTTCGTATTCACACGAAAGTCTTTCATTTGCTTCGTTGGAGAAGTCCAAATCTTCGGCTGAAACTTGCAAATCGCTACCTGCTATTTTTAACCGTACTTGGTAGGTAGTTTTGTTGGCGTAGATAGAAATACGTTTGATTGAGTTTAAGAAATCCGCTCGGTTGATACTTAGTTTGTTTGGATTAGAAACCGGAATAGCATTTTCATAATCAGGGAATCTTTCATCTATCAGACGGCAAATCATTTTTACGTTGTTGAAACTGAAAAATGAATTTGAAGCATTGAACTCTATATTTACTACGGTATTTTCTGAAGGCAGAGAAGCCTTTAGAAGCATCAACGCTTTTCTTGGAAGGATTAAGGTATTGTTTCCGTCGGAGGTAACGTCGGCTCTGCTGAAGCGAATAAGACGGTGTCCGTCTGTAGCTACAAACGTGGCACTTTTTTCTGTAAGTGAAAGGTAAACCCCTGTCATTGCAGGCTTCAATTCGTCGGTACTTGCGGCAAAAATAGTAGTAGAGATAGCTCTACCCAAAACCTCAGAGGAGATATCTACTGCGGAGCTGTTTTTTACGGCAGGTACTTTAGGGAAATCGGTAGCGTTTTCGCCAGATAGTTTGTACCGTCCGTTGTCCGAACTTATTTCAATACTGTAAGTATCAGGATCTATTGTAAACGTAACCGGCTGCTCTGGAAGGTTTTTCAACGTATCCATGAGTATTTTTGCAGGGATACAAATACTTCCTTTTTGTTTGGATTCTACCGGAAGCTCCGTAATCATTGATGTCTGCAAGTCGGATGCCGAAACAGTAAGTTTGCTGTCTGCTACTTCAAATAAGAAGTTTTCCAGTATTGGCACTACTGGATTGGTGGTGATAACTCCGTTGATCGAAGTTATTTGCTTTAATAACGAAGAAGAGGAAACGACAAATTTCATTGTAAAATCTTATTTAGTAGATAAAAACTGTCTTAATAATTGATTTATTAAGTTCAAATTTGATTCAAAAATAAACAATTAGACGGTTATAAAAATTAATAAGGTGGATAAGTTATCCACCTTATATGTGCATAGTATTGAGGATTACTTATTTGAAGGTTTTTTTGTTGTAGTATCCTTTATTTCAGTTATTTGTACATCTGCTTTTATTACTACCATCGCCTCTGAGTACGTAGGGTCGTTGCAATATACCGTTACAGACTTACTGTGTTGACCTGATTTTCCAGTAGAGTTGAAGGTTACTTTAAGATTTGTTTTCTCCCCTGGCTTTAATAAGGTTTTCTCTGGTTCGGAAACCGTACAACCACAACTGGCCTTTGTTTTATAGATAATCAAATCAGATTTTCCGCCATTTGTCATCACAAAATTTGTGACCACAATATCATTTTGGGTTACCGTACCAAAATTATGCGTACTGCGGTCAAAACTCAGTTTCGGTATTTTTAAAGAATCGGCACGACTCATAGGAGGGAAGTAAATGCTTATATTCGCAACGATAATAATTTTCTTAATAGCGTCAATAGAATCCGTTGTTTCCACTTCTAAAACATCATAAACATAATCTCCTAAGTCTTTTTTAGCTTTTGCGTCGTACGTTATTTTTATATAGCCTGTATCTTTTGCATTTAAGGTACTAGGTGTAATTTTCAGTTTCAAATGCTCTGGCAACTTAGAAGGGAGCGTGAACGTCATCTTTTTTGTACCATCGTTGTAAATTCTGAATTCTTTCGTAACCGTCTCATTGTTGTTCATGTTATTCAGATTTAAATAATCAGCCGTAAAACGAAGGTTGCCACTTTTTATAGGAAAAATATCAGAAACGGTTTTTGGCTTAGGAAGTACAAAACCTTTTATCGTCAATACTTCGACACCTGCCGCCGCACCCATTGTAAAGGTTACGCTAAGGCTTTTTGTAAAAGCATTCGGACGGTTGAACGGATCATAAAGGGCTTTTACAAAGCCAGCTTTACCAGGCTCTATAGCAGCTCTTGTCCAGCTTGGAGTAGTACAACCACAAGAAGCTTGCACATTGTTTATCGTAATAGGAGCATTCGTAGTATTGGTGAATTTAAATTCATAACTTACTTTGCCATTTTCTTCTTTTATAGTTCCAAAATCATGCGTTGTTTTTTCAAACCCAATTTTAGATTGCGCATTTGCAACACTAGCATATAAAAGGATTGTAAATAAGAGTAAAATCGATATTTTATTTTTCATAACTATTATTTTTTATACTCCTTAAGTACTTTTACCAATAACTCATTTTCAACTTTCGTGCCTACTGTTATTCTTATACAGCCCTCACAGAGTGCTATCTTAGATCGGTCTCGGGTGATTATTTTTTTTTCAATTAGAAAATCGTATACTTTTCTGCCGTCTTCTGTTTTTATTAAAACAAAATTAGCATCGGATGGGTATATTTTGGTTATAAAGGG
>JAYSUZ010000049.1:0-4553 GCA_043718845.1 Cytophagales bacterium | reverse complement strand
AACCAAAACCGAAAAAGCAACAGGTGAAATCCTTTTGCCCGAAGCGGATATCGTAGTATCAGGAGGTAGAGGATTAAAAGGCCCAGAAAACTGGCATTTAGTAATGGATTTGGCCAAAGAACTTGGTGCGGCTACCGGTTGCTCAAAACCTGTATCCGATATGGATTGGAGACCACACCATGAACACGTAGGTCAAACTGGTGTGAAGGTGAGTCCTAATTTATATATTGCTATTGGGATTTCTGGTGCTATACAACATTTAGCAGGTGTCAATTCCTCCAAATGTATTGTTGCCATTAACAAAGACCCCGAAGCACCTTTCTTCAAAGCCGCCGATTACGGTATCGTGGGCGATGCTTTTGAGGTAGTGCCTAAATTGATTGAAGCAGCAAAAAAACTAAAATAAGAAGCATAATAGAAGTGGAGAAAATTAAACTCGAAATACTCGGGCTATCTTCAAGCCAGTCTCATACAGGATCCTTTGCGTTGGTTCTTGGAGAAGAAACAGGAAATAGAAGATTGCCAATAATAATAGGAATGTTTGAAGCTCAAGCTATTGCTATTGAAATAGAAAAAATAAATCCTAATAGACCCATGACGCATGACTTATTTAAGTCGTTTGCGTCAAATTTTAATTTCAATGTAGATGAAATTTTAATTTCCGACTTAAAAGAAGGGGTTTTTTTCGCCAAAATAATATGTTCGGACAGCGTGAAAACAGTAGAAATAGACTCACGTCCTTCTGATGCTATTGCGGTAGGACTGCGCTTTAATGTACCTATCTATACATATGAAACTATATTGTCCGAAGCCGGCATTGTACTGAGCGATCTGAATGAAGAAGAGGGCGGTACCGAAAAACCAAAAGAAAAAAAATCCAAAACAAAACAAGATAAGGCTCCTAAAGAAGCTAAAGCAATAGATAAAACACCTACAGATCCCTTCAAAAATTCTACCGTTGATCAACTTAATGTACTCTTAGAAGATGCATTGGCTAGTGAAGATTATGAAAAAGCTGCCCGTATACGCGATGAATTAAACAAAAGAAATTAATATATAACCCACACAAACCATTAGCTTTTACTAATCACCCTAATAAGGGCTAATGGTTTTTTATAACTCAACACTTAAGTCTATTTTATACTATAGTATCATCATCCTTCATCACCGTTGTAATTTCGTCTAAGCGCTTCACCTTGTACTCAAAATCTCCTTTTAATTTTTCTCTTATCTGAGTAAGATTATCCAGAATAGAAGCAATACCTTCTGGCAAAATAGCCTCCAACAATTCGCGCATTCTTTTGGCAAACGTGGGAGACTTCCCGTTAGTAGAAATCCCAATTTTGAGATCTCCTTTTTTTACTACCGAACACATATAAAAATCGCAACTGTCTGGCGTATCGGCTACGTTGCAGATAATCTTCCTCTCCTTTGCTTCTTTATATACCTGAGCGTTCAAATCGCGGATACAAGTAGCTACAATTATGAGATCAATCCCCTCCAAATCACTGCTATCGTAAGGTTTATAAACCAATTTTAAATTAGGATAGCGCTCTGAAAGCGCTACAATCTCCGATCGAATCTCAGGGGCTACTAACGTCACATTAGCGTTGTCGCTGTTTTTAAATATAGCTTCCGTCTTTTCCAAACCCACCGCTCCCCCTCCTACTACTAGAAGCTGCAATTTATCTAACCGAAAAAAAACAGGAAATAATAAATTCCCTCCAGTGCTTACATTTTCGCTCATATCATTTCGGCCAGCGCTATACTGGTTTTGTTTTTTATATAAATAAGTTTCGTATTACAAATGAAAAAGGTAGCCATACCAACCCCCGAAGCACCTTCTATTAAGGTATCCTTCAAAACAATAGTTCCTTCTTCGTCTAGTACAACCAATATATTCGTCATCTTTTTATCTTCTTGAATATAAAAAGAAATCAAAACCACCTTTTCATACTCCAAATATTCCAATGGTCCACACACATTATACCCATGATGTTGTTTTAAAAAATCAACAATGGTTTTATAATGGGCATTATCCTCGTTGTACAACAATGGAAAAAAAGATACTGCACCCGATTTTATATCCGAAACAGCATGGTATACGTCTTCTTCCTTTTGATCCAACAATATTCCTGTTAATAAATCAAAAATATAATAGCCTTTGGGTTCAGGACTAGCGCTTTCCTTGTATCCTTGTAGAATAATAGTATTATTTTCTATAGCCACCAAGCCCAACCACCATGGCTTAGGAAGCTGTTCGATAGTGTACAATAGCGTATTATCAGATAGAGATAATACAGAAAGAGCTGTTTTGCGGTGCTCCGCATGGCGCAGTTCTATAGCGAGGTATGCTCCTTTCTCGTCTGGAATTATTTTCCATATAAGCCCTCCTGGCTCCTTATACGTTACTACTATTTCTTTCAAGGTATAAATTGCTGTATATTCGCACGGTAAATTTAGCATTAAATTAACTAGTAAATGAAGATACTTGGTATAATTCCAGCACGTTTTGCCTCTACCCGTTTTCCCGAAAAGGCATTGGTCGATATAGGGGGGAAATCAATGGTACAAAGAGTTTATGAACAAGCATGCAAAGCCAAATCGCTCACAAAGGTAATTGTAGCCACCGATCATGCTAAAATAGCGAATCATGTAATGGGCTTTGGCGGACACGTAATCATGACCTCCGAAACCCACCAGAGCGGTACCGACCGCTGCATGGAAGTAGTGGACAATCTTGGCGAAGACTTTGATTTTGTCCTAAATATCCAAGGCGATGAGCCCTTTATAAAACCCGAACAAATTGATTTATTAGCGGACAACGTAAATTTTGAAGTTCAGCTGGCTACGCTGGTAAAAAAAATAACCGATACCGAAACACTTTTTAATCCGAATACGCCCAAAGTAATATGGAATGAGGCGATGGACGCCATTTATTTTAGCCGCTATACGCTTCCCTATTTGAGAGGCATTGAAAAAGACGCATGGCTTTCAACCCTTGATTTCTATAAACATATTGGTATCTATGCCTACCGAACTGATATTTTAAAGGAAATTACAAAACTAAAACCTTCTGCACTAGAAAAAGCCGAATCGCTGGAACAGCTTCGATGGATTGAAAATGGGTATAAAATAAAAGTGGTACGCACCGAATTTGAATCTATAGGAATAGATACTCCTGAAGACTTGTTGAAAATTCAGGCATTTCTTTAAGTTCGATACATCGAACGCCTATAAGCACCCTTGATTTATATACACTGGTGGATTCAGGTTGCAATCTGTACTCAGCACAGAAGTGTTTCCAGACCATACACACGGAATTCCATTTACCCCAGGAGGCGATACTGCTTTGTATGAATGTGTAACACCTGGTTCTAAATAAATGTAAAGCACATTGTCGGTGGAAGGTGCCGAAGGGCATGAATTGGGTAGCGTTGAGCCCGTATAAGCAGCCGTCAGTGTCCCTACCGATTTGGGATTATTATCCACAAATATATCAATGCTTTGTTTTGCTAAAGGAACATTTGAAAACGTGTTGAAATAAAAAGCTACTAACGCCCTTTTGCACGTTTCTAATTGTATTGTAGTAAATTGTCCGTCAGCTACTACCACTTCCCCTGCCCATGAACAACCGTCTTTAGAAGATGCTTGATATTGGTATGTTCCCGCTTTAGTAGGAAATACCAATGCATTGGGCGCTCCAGGCGTAGAAGGATCGGAAGGCTTGATAGATGTAAATCCTAGTAAATCACCGCTTACATTATCAAATTTGATAGTAATGGGCAAATTAGTCTTTAAATCTGTCCAAAATGCTACATTAGCGCCTATTAAATCGAGTTTCAATGTAATGTGATAATCCGAACACGCTTGAAGTTTATCTATTTTGCTTACGGTAAGCTCACTACTCAGGTACTTTTGTTGAATAGGATCGTAAAAGGTAGCCAAAAGCCAGTGCTCTTGATAGGAATCAGACATTAAAGTCACTTCGCTAGCACTTAAACTTTTAACAGAGTCTAGTGCAGTGGCAGGATTATTTTTGCTCGCAACAGCACTGAGGTATTGCTCGTAGCTGTCAAAAATCGTAACGAGCGCTCCGTCTATTTTTACTCCTTTGTTATCAATTACCGTTATTTTGAGCGCGGCTTTATCGTTAGTATAAATACAGAGACCTTCCTTTTTTTTGTTACATGTAACAAAAAAAACAACGAATAATAAAAATAAGGATAACGAATACGTTCTTTTTTTCATACTTTAACCCTACAGCACTTACTAAATAATTGATACTCATTAAATGTATTAGTATTATACCGTTTATAGCACATTTTTGTTACAAATGAATTGAATTACTTATTCTGGTGGTTCATATAAACCAGCTAATACTATTCAAATAAATTTCAATTAACGTTGGTTTCTTCAAATAAAATCCGACCTTTATAACATACTTATCAAAATATTATCATGCAAATTAAGAAAGATACGGTAGTAACACTTAGTTACGAATTAAGTACCGACAATGTAGAAGGAAAACGCGTTCACGTAGAAACAGCAGG
>JAYSUZ010000048.1:0-2102 GCA_043718845.1 Cytophagales bacterium | reverse complement strand
TAATGTAATATCAAAAGATACGATTAAAAGTATTTGCGGGTTTGAGTATATATTATCGTGTCCTGTTTGGTCTAAAACTTTAATTTAATTGGTATAATTTTCATTTTTAACATCACGAATATAGCAAAACGTTCCCCAATTATCACTCGTCACGTCTTCACGCCAACGTGATACGGAAAGGCTTTTCCAACGACTGTAGCCCGCTCCCGAATTAGTTACCATCACATTATAACGTCCATTCGATAGCAATTGAATTTCTGGTATCGGAGTATTTGGCGTATTGATTATTCTAGTTTCAGCATCGCTTCCCAAATAATCAATATCTTCAATATTGGTAGTATGTGCAAAAAATGTTGATGCTTTTGGAATTCGTTCTTGAAGTAATAAAAGGGTCGCTTGAAACTGTGGTTCCAATTCAAATAATTTCTGCATTGGTTTGTCAAGAAGCAAATAAGCGAGTGATAGCAAAGTCATTCCTTGGTGATGTGCCATATAGGAATAAACGATTGCACAAGATTTTCCTCTTGGTAGGCGCGAAGGGGTATAGTCAATTGCTTCATAAAAACCATAACGGCCTTCAAATCCTTTTTTAGCAAGCAGTTCTAAGTTTTTACATGCTTCTTCTGGTGCCACCATTAGCGAGAGTGCAGTGGCATAAGGGGCAATAACAGAATCTTCCTCAAGACCTCTTTTTAATCCCAATCCAGGAGCACCAAATGCACGGTATTGGTAGTGCGCATTTGCGTTGATCATGTTGTAGCCTGATTCGGAAATTCCCCAAGGTAGATTTACTTGTTTTCCATAACTAATTTGCCATTCAACCGCGGCTTTGCAGGTTTGATCAAGAAGTGTATTTTCATACGTGGGCATTACTAAAAGGGGCATTAAGTATTCAAACATGGAGCCGCTCCAGGAAAGAAGAATGGAATTTCCGTTTACATTAGTCAATAGGCGCCCCAATGCAAACCAGCTTTCCTCAGGTAGTTTACCTTGTGCAATACAGATAAATGTACACAATCTAGCCTCGGAGGCAAGTAGATCATAACTGCTAGAGTCCATTCGTTGGTCTTGTACATTATAGCCAATAGTAAGAAGTTTGCTGGATTTGTTATATAAAAAATCCCATTCCATATCAGCCATTTCATCGCATTTCTGAGCAAGATTTTGTGCGATGGAGATACGCTCTTTTAC
This sequence comes from Cytophagales bacterium, assembly GCA_043718845.1. Classification (GTDB taxonomy): domain Bacteria; phylum Bacteroidota; class Bacteroidia; order Cytophagales; family Cytophagaceae; genus JANYCO01. The sequence continues at coordinate 911 of JAYSUZ010000048.1, read as the reverse complement.
AATCGTTGTGGTATAGGAGGTGGCCGAAAGCATTTGTTCAATCCATTTATTTTCAATAGTAGTAGTGCTGTCTTTTTGAAAATGGTTTAGTCGAATAGACAATTCGGTAGCGGTTTTTAAGACCTTAGCCAAACTGGTAGTTGAGTTCATTGAAATAAGTTCGGAGAATTTAGTTGGAGTATTTTTCAATAAAAACCAAGGCTCGAAAATTTGAAGTTCTGTAATAGAATTCTCTAATTGTTCTATAAATGCGCGTTTCCAAATATCAGACTCACCAGTGGTATTACGGAAATAAATTTCCATAATAGCGTTGAATTTTTTTATTAATAAGCCCAGCTCAAATTTTATTTGGTGACAGCTTATTAAATCAGCTTTGCATAGTACTTCCAATTCATATTTAAATGCAGACAGTAACTTGGCTTCTTTTTCATCAATCGTATCGATGAATACATAAAGGGTATCTCTTAACCCATAGAATGTTGTTAATCCAAGTATTTCTCTATTTTCTACTTCCAATAAACCTTGTTTTAATACTATTAAATGACCGATTAGATTTCCATTGTCTACTGTAGAAATATATTTTGGAAGTAATGGATTTAGGCTTTCTGTATCGTACCAGTTATAAAAATGGCCTTTATACAGCTCTAATTTAGTCATCGTGCTTATTGTATTCGCTGTTCTGTCAATAAATTGCGCAGTAGTAATATATCCAAAGTCACAAGCGGAAATATTGGCAAGTAAAGAAAGTCCTATATTTGTAGGAGAGGTTCGACGAGCTATCATTTCGATAGGCTGCTCTTGAAAATTATCAGGCGGTAGCCAGTTGTCTTCAGGGCCAATAAAATGTTCACGCCACACATAGACATGCGTTGATTCTTTAAGGCTGCATCATTTTGCCATACTTTATCGGC
>JAYSUZ010000462.1:0-2263 GCA_043718845.1 Cytophagales bacterium | reverse complement strand
ATGCGAAGGAAGCAAAGGAGGGCATTCAAAAGGTATTAACTCGAGAGTGGCCTATTTTTGAAATGGAATACCCTTGCCATTCTAAAGATACACAGCGGTGGTTTATCATGAGGGTAAATATCCTTCATAAAGATTCAGATTGTATACTTATCTCGCATATTGACGTTACAAAACGGAAACATGCTGAAGTGAATGTCGAAAATAAAAATAGGCAATTGAATCTGATAAACGAACGACTCAATACGACATTGTTGAGAATCGTACATGATATTCAGAGCCCATTATCCTCTATTGAAGGATTGGTAAACCTCTCAAAATTGAACGATGAGAAACAATTGCTAAATCCTTACTTCTCAATGATAGAGACGAGTATCGTTAATTTAAATGATTATATTCAAGATACGTTAAAGATAGCCTCATTAGACGGGGGGGTAGAAGCTATTAATTTTCAAACGCTAATAAATAATTTTTTAGAGTCCATAAAATATTCTGTTAATTCCAGTGCTGTAGAAATTAAGTTCAATTGCGAGCAAACGTTTGATTTTTATTCGGAGAAGGGAGAGTTGATTTCAATCGTTTCAAATATAGTCAGTAATAGCTTGAAATATAGCGATGCCAATAAATCGGTCAACTATATTCATATCAATTGCGTGGTAACAGAAATGGACGCAATTATTTCAATCGTAGACAATGGGATTGGTATGACAAAGGAGGTAGTTGCAAAAATATTTGACTTTAATTTTCAAAATGAAAAAAGCACAAGCTTGGGCGCCGGTGTTGGCTTGCACTTGGTTAAGAAATCAATAGCGTTGATAAACGGAACGATAACGGTGCATTCTTCTATTGGAGTCGGAACGGAATTTAGGATAACGCTACCTAATTTGAAGTTGAACTAGATTAACTAAGTTTATAGTATTACTTTAATTTCTTTTTTGCAATAATTTTTCAAGATGATGAAGCGTGATATGGTATTCTTTTTTCAGCGTTTCTATTTTATGGTTACTACTATTTTTATCTAAAGTATTTGTGTTTTTGGAGGCTACAAGCATAATATTTTTACGGGTATGTTCGTTTGAAATAAATTCAAAAATTTTGGTCTGGTATTGATGTTCTTCTAAAATTAGCGCTCGAATCGTATCCGTTACCATTTCAAAGTGACGTTCTTTGAAAATCCCGTATTTTAATAACGGGCTTTCTTGTTCTATCCCTTTTACCTGTTGCCTGATTTGTTTATGGCAACAGGGAGCACAAATAATCAACGTGGAGTTGGACAGTATTCCTTTGTAGAGGGCATCATCGGTAGCGGTATCGCAGGCGTGAAGCGCAATTAGGATGTCTATTTTGGTTTCGGAATAGGCTTCAATTGGTTTACATATAAACTGGAGTGCTTCGAAACCACAACTTTTAGCTGCATTGGTACAATATTCGACAAGTTCAGGACGCAATTCTATACCCGTAACGGTAACGTCGAGGTTTAATTTATTCTTAAGATAATCGTATAATGCAAACGTGAGGTAGCCCTTTCCAGAGCCCATGTCTACAATATTTATATGTTCAGGAAAGGTAGTAGCTTGTACAAGTCCTTCAATTATTTCTAGGTATTTATTTATTTGTCGGTACTTGTCGGCCATGGAAGGAATTAGTACGCCCTCGTTATCGTTTATTCCTAGTAAGGTTAGGTAATAATCTTTTTCCGTAGCGCGTTTTACTTTAGTTCTGTCGTGACTTAGAGAAGGAGAAGTTGTACTGCTGGGTTTTTGTTTGGAAAGAGTGCCCGTTCCTTTTTTAGAAATTTGTAAAAAATAATCTCCTTTGGAAGTAAAGAGTGTAGCGAAAAAGAAGCTATTTTTCAGTAACGATTCTAATTCTAGTAATCCTTCTTCTGTAGTATAATTTTTAGTTTGGTCGTTGGTTTTGTTTCGAAAAAGGAACGATAGTTGAGGTTTATTTTTCAGTACAATAGGTCTTATGTAGACATTCTGCAAGGCTTCGCCTGCTTCACGAGGTTTACTTAAGGTTATTTTCAAAAACGTATCAGAAGCAATTGAATTTTTGGAGTGTTCGATAAGTTCGTTTAATTCTTTCATGAAGTGCTGAATAGTCTACGTACAAAGATATCCATTTAAATAGTAAATACTCCATTGGTTATGTGGAAAATGCCAAATTTGTCCAATAGGATTGATAGTCTAAATTTTATAGTTTTGTCCTACATAATTAGTTCAACCCATTTCATGAAGGTCTGTATTGCCGAAAAACCTAGTGT
>JAYSUZ010000461.1:0-4899 GCA_043718845.1 Cytophagales bacterium | reverse complement strand
CCGTCTATCGCCAAAAAACGAGTCCGACCATTTATTACGCCCATGTCTTGTGCAAACTGAACGATACAACGGCCTCCATTTCCACACATCGAACTTTGTTTCCCATCCGAATTGAAGTACACCATCTTAAAATCAAACCCTTGTTCGTTTTCCAATAAAATAAAACCATCTGCACCGATACCAAATCTACGATCGCAAAGTTTTTCGATTAATGCCACATTATTAACATCAAACGCTCCCGATCGATTATCGACCATTACGAAATCGTTTCCTGTACCTTGGTATTTATAAAATTTCAGTTCCATATTTTCTTAAAATGAAAGGCGTACGATTGTTATACAATCATACGCCTTATAGAGTTCCTTCTTGAGCTACTTTTTATAAATCAACTATGTTTTAATAGAATTTATAACGTTCGTCTTGTATATCGGCTAGTTTTTTCAATGCTTCATCAATTTGATAATCATCAGAACTAGAACGCTGCGCTTCTTTTTGTGTTTTTTGTTGATTGTAATCGGCTACTTCTGGAGCGGGCGTAATTTTAATCAATTCCAAAATCATTACCCCTGCTTCGCCTTTGAATGCGTCTGTTTTTTTACCTGGCTTTAAGCCGAAAACTTTACCACTTGCTATAGGCTCGTATCCGATAGAAGCAATAGACGACGAAGCAAATGTCAAGTCTGGCGCTACACCATTGATAGCCTGTGCACCATAATCGGCTGCTATTTTAGTAAAATCACCTGTCAATTTACTCAGTTTTTCGATGATTTGAGCACCTTTTAATTCATTTCTTACTTTAGCGGTTACGTCATTTCTTACGTCATTTACCGAAGCCGTTCCTTCTTCTCTTTTAGCTATAAGCATTGCTACCACATACTGCTCGTCCATTGTATAAACAGGAGAAACAGTTCCTACACTAGCATCGTTATATGCCCATTTCACTATTTCACGCGCATTTTTCAATCCTGTAAGATTACGTTCGTTTTTACCTGCATTAGGGAAATTGTAACGCTTCAAAGAAGGATCTTTTTTAAGTTCCGCCTGATAGCTAACAGTGTCTTTCGACGCCAAAGCGAATGCGGAAGCTTTGTTGTACAAAAGCTCCTTTGTATCGTCTCCTGCTACAATAAGTTTTTCTACAGAGCCTACTAGGTATTTCTTGCTTATCTCTTTGATTTTTTTCGCTTCTGTAATTTTTATGATATGATAGCCAAACTGTGTCTCTACAAGTTTAGGCAAAAGTCCTTTTCCTTTAAAATCAAAACAAGCTTGTTCGAATGGTTTTACCATAGAGCCGTTATTGCTAAATTCGCCTAGGTCTCCTCCTTTTGTAGAAGTTCCGTCAGTGCCATATTGCTTAGCCATCTCCTCGAAAGAAGCACCGCCTTTGATTTGAGCTAAAATTTCATTCGCTTTAAGTTCTGCTTCGGCTTTACCTGCGTCTATTCTAAACAATATATGGCTTGCTTTCAATGAAGCAACGGTATCATTTTTAGAACCAATAGCTTTCAAGATTGCGACCTTGCCAGCCGACAAGTAAGGGCCATAAACAGAGTCGATCGTAAGGCTTCCTAACGTATTTAATTCTACAGGCATTTCCGACATCGCCATATACTTTGGAGCAGACGGAACATCTGAGTTGCTTGATATGAAAACAGAATCGTTTTCGGCACCTTTAAAATCTACCGCAATTTCTGCCGCTTCCTTAAGAATCAAAGTACTGTCTTCTGCAGAAGGTACAAAACCAAAAAGTACATAGTCAATAGTCCTTCCAGCCTCTACTTTATAGTTGTTTTTGTTCTTACTGATATAGTCTTCCAACTGATCGTTATTCACTTTTATAGTTGAATCTACAATCGAGGTAAAAGGCACGAATACGTAATTCACTTCCGCTTTTTCGTTTTGTTCTGTATAGCTTCTTTTAGCTTCTTCCTTTGTTATATATTCTGATTTCTTCAATAAGTTAATATACTTTTCTCTTACTCTTATTTCAGGAAGTTTTTGCTCTATAATTCTCCATTTCGCTTGTATTTCGGGCTGAACTTTTTCGAAATTTTCCAAGAAATTAATTACATTATTTTTATCAAATCCTTGCTCTCCACCAAAAGCACTCATTATTTGGGTATGTACAAATTTACCTCGAATCATATCCAATAATTCTTCTTCTGTAACGGCAAGCCCTAGTTTGTCGTACTCTGGAAGGTACGCAAAACGGGTTACGAGCTCGTTCCATGCTTGGTATTCTATACTTTGTCTTTCATTTTCGCCTACCGCTTTTTCTGTCTGAATTTCGTACTCAGACTCTTGAATCGCTAAAATGTTTTGATACTGACCTAGAGAAATATTTTCTCCATTTATTTTACCAACTCTATCTTTACCGAAACTGAAGATAGAGTTATTGCTCATGATATCTCCACCCAGCATGAAAAGTATAAGTGCTACAGCAATCACCCCTGCGATGACGCCCGATTTTTCATTGATTTTATTAATTAAAGCCATTTTTTTTATTTTAAAAGGTTTGCAAAATAATTATATTAACTATCAAAAACAAAAGTAATCTTAAATGCCGCGCAAAATTTGTATATTTACCTATATATAAGCAACTTACATCTTGTACTTTCTCTTTTTAGCATTCGTTTCAATTTCTTTACCCATCGTCTTAGCTTTTTCTTTAGCGCCCTCTTTGTGCTGGGCTTTCTTCCTTACCTGATAGGCAAACAAAAAAACGAGTGCCAACATAAACAACCAGTAACTAGAGGCATAACCCACCTCCATCGCTTGGTGGATACCGATAAGCATAAATAATATGGCAAAAGAGAATAATAAACTGTCTAGAAGTTTCATGTTTTATTTAATTGTAATACCATCGCTGGTAGGGTTTAATATCTTATAGCTTGAGAAATTTTGATTCGCCTCTAATCCTTTTCCATGCAATACACCGTCTTTGGTGGTGACAATAACCTGCTTGTCCTTCTCTACGTATACACGATCCTCGTCTGGCAACCAAAACAATTCTTCTGTATTCATCTTCTTTCCTTCCACACTGTCTGTAATGACTACATTTCCTGAAACCATATACCTGTTACTGCTTTTGTAGTGTCTTCCGAAATTAGACGTAAGTGTAGTCTTAACATGTCCGTCTTCATAAAATTCCACCAAGAGGCCTTTAGGAAACTCTCTATCCCCAGACTGAAGCTCTATTTGTTTATCTGCCTTCAAAATGATTTTTACTTCTGCTGAGTCGCTATACACCGTTTCGATATTATCGATTTCAGTAATAGGCCCATCGTAGAGCCGCATCTCTTCCATCGTTTTGGACGGCTTCAAACAGCCTATACATCCAAAACAGAGGAGCAAATAAAAACAACAGTTGTAGTACAATTTCATTCCTGTAAACTAACTACTTAGTATATCTTGCTCTTATTAAACCATTTTTGATTTATAATAAAGCTAGCGTATAGCTTGATGTATTTTTCTTTTACGCCAAAATCAGCTACATCGCCTCTTTGTCCGAGTACAACGGCTACGTTTATTTTAGGACGAACAGGCATCATAAAATTATCCGATTGGTCTCTTTTTTTCTTCCCGAAAGGCACGGTAATACCTAAACTAAAGGATACATCGTCTAGCTGATGGTTTTGAAAAAGAACAGGCGTTTTCACATAACTAAAGCCACCTCGAACTGTTTTTCCTCTTGATTTATAATTCCCTAAGGTATATTCGCCCCCTACATTCACACCATAACTATCTCCAAGTTTATTGCCATTAAAACCAACTTGGTATACAGACCATGGGCTATAAAAAACATCCGCCGCTACCGTCCACTTCATAGGCACATCCAAACTAAATCCTAATCGAAGTGAAGACGGTAGTTGAGCAGTATACTTTTCAGGATCCGTCAACTGTGTATCAATCGCTATTTTATTATTTTCTATTGTATACAAGTTAAGGCTTCTTGTAACGTGTAAGGCGGAAAAGAAATCATACGTGAACCCTATATTGTAAAACATTCCTGAACTTTTCGTTTTTCTCGTCCAAACGGGTACCGTATTTTCGCCCGTACTGTCTTTTACATAAACGGTGTCGTGATACGATTTCACAATCTCTCTTCTAAACTGGAGTCCTGGTTTAAAACCAAAGGAACTGTAATTAGTACTGTATTTAAAGCCATAATTTTTAGCGCTTAAGTCAGAAATAACGGACGTCAACTGATTGTTAATATTCCCATAAACAAGTGCTACCTCCAATCCAAGCGATAAGTTATTTGTGATCCCTACACCATTAGCCCAAAAGATTTTATAAATCCCCCCTTTCCCTATATTTTCAATAGCAGCCGTTTTGGACGGTTGCCCACTAACGGTGTCGGTATAAACCAAATTGTAGTTTACACTTGAAAAAGGCATAATCCCAAACGATGTAGCCCAGGTTTTAGACAACGGTAAGGCAAATGAAATATACGCTATGTTCGTACCAAATGCACCTTCCTTGCCTCCAGCAGATTGAATCGTTTTCATTTGAGAATTTAATGCAAAATCAATTTTTATGGTAGAATCGATTTTAAGATTACTATAATATTCCCAGCGTGCATACGTATGGTTGGGCCTTGCCTTCTTAAGACTTCTTAGGTTATTCAACAGTGCAGGATTTAAATAATTTACAAACTGATGGTCCCGCGCACTTACTCCGGCATAGCCCATCCCAATATTCCTCACATTGCCATTGTTATTCAATAAGTCGCCAATACCAAATAATGAAAAGGGACTATTGCCTGTACCTTGCCCTCTTAAGAAAAGAGGCGCTGAAACGAACAGACAAAAAATTAAAATTCTTAAACTATGATACATTATATGCTACTATTCTTTTTAAACCCAGAAATAAAAGATCTGGAACTGCAAAGAT
>JAYSUZ010000047.1:0-4562 GCA_043718845.1 Cytophagales bacterium | reverse complement strand
ACAGCAGCAAAGAAGAATTTAGTGCCTTCCACAAAGCTCCAATAGAAAGGAAAACAATGCACGAAATGGAGTTTCAGGAATTATTAGCTTAGTCCCGAGTTTACTGTCTCGTCCTAAAACAAGTTTACACTTAACTTTAATCCTACTATACTTTTACAAAAATCGCTCATGACTTAGTTTTATTTACTAGTTAGATTGAATAGTCCATTTCCAATTGAGGATCTCAGGCATATCTTCTCCGTGGATATTGATATAAGATTTATGATCAATCAGCTTGTTTCTAAAATAGTGTTTAGTATAAGCGCCTTTTGAACCTATATCAGGCAAACGGTCAATCGCATCGCAGGCAAGATGAAACCTGTCTAATTCATTTAATACTGCCATATCGAAAGGTGTAGTGGTAGTACCTTCTCCTTTGTACCCATGTACATGAAGGTTTCCATGATTTGTTCTGCGATAGGTAAGGCGATGAATGAGTAATGGAAAACCATGAAAAGCAAAGATGATTGGTTTGTCTTTCGTAAAAAGCAAATCAAAATCGGTATCGCTTAATCCATGAGGATGTTCCCTTTCGGGTTGAAGTGTCATAAGGTCTACCACATTAATAACACGAATTTTTAAATCGGGCAAATGTTCTCTGAGTAGTTGAACGGCAGCCATGGTCTCAAGCGTTGGCACATCGCCTGAGCAAGCCATCACTACATCTGGCTCGCCACCATTGTCATTGCTAGCCCATTCCCAAATGCCAAGTCCTGCGGCACAATGCTTATTAGCAGAATCCATGTCCAGCCATTGCATTTCAGGTTGTTTCCCAGCTACAATTACATTAACATAATCCCTGCTTCTTAAGCAATGATCGGTTACACATAAGAGTGTGTTGGCATCTGGTGGAAGATATATGCGAATAATATCAGCTGTTTTATTTGCAACAACATCTAGAAATCCTGGGTCTTGGTGGCTGTTTCCGTTATGATCTTGCCGCCATACATGTGAGGTAAGAAGATAATTCAGCGAAGCAATCGGTTTTCTCCAAGGTATTTTACGTGAAACGTGCAGCCACTTTGCATGTTGGTTAAACATGGAATCAACAATATGAATAAATGCTTCGTAACAAGAAAATAACCCATGTCTTCCCGTTAGTAAATATCCTTCCAGCCATCCCTGACATAGGTGTTCGCTCAAGACCTCCATTACACGACCATCGGCGGAGATGTGTTCGTCGCTTTCTAAAATTTCTGCCGTAGAAGTTCGCTCCGTAATGTCGAATAATTTGGAGAGACGATTAGAACTTGTCTCATCTGGGCCGAATATTCTAAAATTTCTTTTCTCCCAATTTTGCTTCATCACTTCGCGAAGAAAAGCACCCATGACCATCGTTGCCTGGGCTTTGATTGTTCCTGGCAAAAGCACTTCAATGGCTTGTTTTCTAAAATCAGGCATTTCTAGACTGTCGAGAAGAAGCCCGCCATTTGCATGAGGATTAGCGCCCATACGCATTGTGCCTTCTGGTGCAAGTTCTGCTAATTCAGAAATCAATTTTCCCTTTTCATCAAAAAGTTCTTCTGGTTTATAACTTTTCATCCACTGCTCCAGAATTTTTATATGTTCTGGTTTTGTTGCCAGTTCAGCCAACGGCACTTGATGTGAACGCCAAGTTCCTTCTACCTCTATGCCATCTATTACTGCTGGACAAGTCCATCCTTTAGGGGTACGAAAAATAATCATCGGCCATTTCGGACGTTTTGTAAAACCATTCGTACGTGCTTCTTTTTGTATTTCTTTTATCTCTTCAATAATTGTATCTAAGGTTGTTGCCAGTAATTGGTGTACTTCTTCAGGAATAGCTCCTTCGACAAAATAGGGCTTATACCCATACCCTAGAAAAAGTTGTTCTAATTCTTCTTTTGGAATTCTTGCGAGTACAGTTGGGTTGGCAATTTTATAACCATTTAGATGTACTATAGGAAGGACTGCGCCATCATGTACAGGGTTTAAAAATTTATTAGAATGCCAACTTGCTGCAAGTGCTCCCGTTTCGGCTTCGCCATCACCAATTACACAAGCTACCAACAAATTTGGGTTGTCAAAAGCAGCACCGAAAGCATGTACCAATGAATAGCCCAATTCACCACCTTCATGAATAGAACCTGGCGTTTCGGGTGCTACATGGCTTGGTATCCCACCTGGAAATGAAAATTGTTTGAATAATTTTTTCATGCCTTCTTCATCACAAGAAATATCCGGATACGTTTCGCTGTAGGTTCCTTCTAGATATGTGTTGGCTAACAATCCTGGACCACCGTGACCTGGCCCAGTAATATAGATTGTATTGAGAGTATATTTTTTTATAATGCGATTAAGATGAACGTATAGAAAGTTCAAGCCTGGAGTAGTTCCCCAGTGTCCTAATAGACGTGGCTTTATATGTTCTAGCGTGAGTGTTTTACTGAGGAGAGGATTGTCGTAAAGATAAATTTGACCAACGGATAAATAATTGGCCGCACGCCAATAGGCATTCATCTTTTGAAGTAATTCTGGCGATAACGTTTCCGTCTCTAATGTGTTATTTTTTGTTTCCATACGAATTAGTTTTTGATTGAGTACTTTAAAACACGACAAACCAATTTTGCTATCATTAATTCTTCGTTGGTCTTAATAACACGAATGCATACATTGCTTGATTCGGTAGAAATAATTGGTTGATTCGATAAATTTTTTATTTCGTCTAACTCAACACCTAAGAATTGAAGCCCTGCGCAGATTCGATTGCGAATTTCCGGTGCATTCTCGCCAATGCCTCCTGAAAACAGCAAGGTGTCTATGCCTCCAAGTGCTGCTGCAAATGAGCCGATCCATTTTTTGGTTTGGTAACAAAAAAAATCAATCGCTTCTGCAGCACGGCTGTCCGTATCTTGGCATTTTAGCAATTCCTGCATGTCGGAACTGGTTTCTGAAATACCTAACAACCCAGATTGATGGTTGATTAGATTGCTTAACTGTTGGGGGTTAAGATTTTCAGTTTGTATTAAATACGACAGAACTCCAGGATCAAGATCGCCAGAGCGTGTGCTCATGGGCAATCCGGAAGTAGGAGTAAAACCCATACTGGTGTCAATGCTTTTGCCGTCTTTTAAAGCAGCCAAACTTGCACCATTTCCTAGATGAGCTATTATTAAGTTCCCTTTTGCAGCCTCACTTCCTGCAACCTTGGAAAGTTCTTCCGTAAGATATGCATAGGAGAGTCCATGAAACCCATAGCGATGAATGCCGATAGTACTATATCGCCGAGGGATGGGCAATAGCTTTGCTACCTGTGGCATGGAAGTATGAAAGGAAGTGTCAAAGCAAGCTATTTGCGGTATCGCTGGATACCTATCGCTAAAGGCTTCTATAAGTTTAATTTCACCAGGCAAATGTTCAGGATTAAAGGAGCAAATTTTCTTTAACGCATTCAGCAATTCAGAAGTAATTTCTTCTGGTTCCGTATGTTTCATGCCATGAACTATTCGGTGTCCGATAGCTTTAATAGAAATGAATCCTTCTTGTTTTTCGAGCCAGTCTATAAGAGAATTTACAGCATTTTCGTGATCAATAACTTCGCTGTGGGTAACATTTTTTTGATTGGATATATTTGTAATATGAAGCGTTGTATTTTTTGTGCCACTATTTTTTATGCCCCCATAAAAAATGGGCAGGAGCGATTCTTGAACTTCAAACAAAGCAAACTTAATACTCGACGAGCCTCCGTTGATTGTAAGGACACAATTTTTAATTTCTACCATACGTATGATTCTCAAAAAATAAGACTACCCATTTCGGGTAGCCCTACAATCAACCCAAATTTTATTTTCATATCGGAAAGTTTAGAAAAGTAGAGAAAGTAATTTCCATTTTTCTCTGCCTTGCCAAGTATTTTTCCCGACTTCGCATCGATAAGCATACCACTACCCTCTATATATGCAATTTTCATATTCATTACATCCCTAATTTCACCTTGTTTATTTACACTGCCTATATGTTTGCCGTCCTTATCGTATACTTTTCCAGAGGCGTCTATTGTGGACGCTTTGTAATCCTGAGCCACTACTAAATGCATGGCTAATACAATTTCGAATAGTGGCAAGGAGATTTTTTTTAGTATTTTCGTATTTTAAATAGTTGTAACGGACTACTGTATTGTTAAGTAAAATTAGCCCTTCTTGCACTTCTAACTATTACAAAAAAAATGAAATGTATTACACAATTCACACGTCCTTAATGAGCGATTCTTTGAACCCTTTTTTTCAAAACGCTTCCGTATCTCCCGCACCATAAGACTGAAAATGAACAACCAGCTGGCAGGGCACGCTAAGCTGCTCGCTACGACGAGACCGCATTGCATTTACCGCTCCATCGAATACCGCCTAGTCAAGAGCTTCCGAAGCAATTTTAACTACACCGCACGCTGCGGCTACGCTAAAAACTTACTTCGAAACATGCGCCTAACGGCGAACTACTCTTCACTTTTATGGTTTCTTAGCTCTTAAAACCATAGCACTATTTCTAAAATTAAAAATTAAAAA
>JAYSUZ010000460.1:0-2272 GCA_043718845.1 Cytophagales bacterium | reverse complement strand
TGTTTTAAAAGAAAGTGAAAGAAGTTATGTATCTACTTTAAGCAAGTCATTAAAGTTTTTAATTTTTAGGACGATGCTTCTTCAAAATTGCACCTAACATTTGTATATACGCATTGCGTATATATCTCCATTAGTTTCAATTCCATAAAAGTACTCCTTTTTATTGGTATTTTCTACTAAACGGCTGATATACAAGTTGCGTATTTTCATTATCTAAATTTGACCGAGTTGCGTATTTTCATTATCTGATTTCTTCTGAGTTGCGCATTTTCATTATCTATTCTTTGCTCAACCGTTTTAGGTGTTTATTATTGAACAACGATTTCAGTTGGCTGATAGCAATTTTATTCAATTCCACCAAACGATTTGATTGAAGTAATCCTTGTCTAATCAAAACAGAATTTATACTTTCTAAATTGGAGAGTACCACTAGCTGTTCCAAATTGGCAAAATCTCGCATATTTCCTTCTTTGTCTGGATGCTCCGTTTTCCATTCGGCTGCCGTTTTGCCAAATAAGGCTACATTGAGCAAATCGGCCTCATTGGCATAAATATAGCCAATTTGTTGTTTCGTTAGTTCTTTTGGGATAAGATTTTCTTTTATCGCATCGGTATGGATGTGATAGTTTACTTTTGCCAGTATTCGTTGGAGGTTCCATTCTAAATTTATTAGACTATTTTCTTCTGATTTTAACCGCTTAAACTCTACTACTAAATACAGTTTAAATTCAGCACTTATCCAAGAGGCAAATTCTAATGCAATATCCATGTGTGCGTATGTTCCTCCTCCGCTCCCTACTTTTGAAATAATGCCTATTGCTTTAGTGTTTTCTATCCATTTTGAAGGAGAAAGGACAAATGCATTACTTCCAGCTTCAGACATAAAGGAGTCGAATTCGACCCCTTTGAATTGTGCATTGTTTATTCTTTCCCACAAACCTAAGAATTCAATTGTATTTCTGCTTCGCATCCAGTTCTTTACTACATCTTTAGGTTCTTTTGCATTTTTATATCTTGCAAGGTCTGTTAAAGAAATATATTCTTCTGTCCCCTTGTTTAAAAGCGTTATTGCTGTTCCTTTTACTGTTATAGTTTTATTTTTTGACATTCCTTTATTTTTAAAATTTAAATTATTAACGACAACTATTTCTAAATACAACTATTATAGTATTAAAAATCTAACCGATCTAACGGGCTTTTAATCTGATCCATTCCTTTTGTGGTAATGTGGGTGTAAATCTCGGTCGTTTTGCTGCTTTCATGGCCCAATAAAACTTGTATATACCTCAAATCTGTACCGCTCTCCAAGAGATGTGTCGCAAAGCTGTGTCTTAGGGTATGGACGGTGGCATCCTTTATGATTTTTGCTTTTCTACAAGCTTGTACAAATAATGTTTGAACACTTCTTGCAGCATAAACCCCGCCCGCCTGCCCTTCAAAAAGGTATTCTTTCGGTTTGTATTCTTTAAAATATACTCTCAATTGCACCAAAACCTTCTCCGATAGCAGCGTCATCCTGTCCTTTTTCCCTTTTGCTCCTTTTATATGAATGCTCATTCTTTTGGAGTCTATATCCTGAATCTTTAGATTTATAAGTTCACTTATCCGTAATCCGCCAGAGTAGATAAGTAATATCATACACCGATGTTTTAAGTTGTCGATAGATTGGATAATCCTTTTTACCTCCTCTTCACTCAGTACTACAGGGATTTTTTGAGCACGAAACGGCCTATCAATCGTATAATACTTCCGATCCCCACCCAACACTTTTTCATAGTAAAACTTTATCGCATTTATCGCCTGGTTCTGATACGACTCCGATACTTTTCGCTCTTCTACCAAATGCATCATGTATTCTTTTATCTCCCCTTCGGTTATTTCGTTCAGCGCTTTCTCCTCATAAAAATTTATAAAATCTACAAAACAAGCTTTATACGTTTTCATAGTGTTTGGGCTGTAGCGTTTCAAAATCAGTTTTTCATCGTATTCCTTTGGGCACTCCCTAAACTTTGGTTTGTATTTTTGTGCGCTGCTTTTGTCTCCAATTGTAGCCTTCTTCGGCCGCTCTTCACTATATTCCATGCGGTAATGGAGAGCGGCGAAATATTCACTAAGTTGTTTTAATATTGCTTCGGTATGCGGCACAAACCAGCAAAGTAGTTCGTTGTTCCATTTGGCATAAGGGAGCGTGCGGATAAATTTTACCGTTACTTTCTGAAATTTCAAATACAGTTTTAGTTGTCGGTCTTCGGTGCGTATTATTTTTACTAGA
>JAYSUZ010000459.1:0-4915 GCA_043718845.1 Cytophagales bacterium | reverse complement strand
AAATATAGAAAACTAATAGCACTTCGTACGAATGAAAATGCACTGCGAAAAGGGGGGTATAAAACGGTTACCGCTTCGACATCTTCTGTTTTTACATTCCTTCGTCAGTTTGGAACGGAAAATATTATGGTTGTTTCCAATCCTAGTACAAGTGCTCTTTCAAATGTTCAATTGAGTTTAGCCTTAGGAGGGATTACACAAGGTACGTATACATTGGTCGAGTTGCAGGGAGGAAGTCAACTTTCATCGGTAGTAGTGGATGTTAACGGTACTTTTTCTAATGTAACGATTAGCCAAATACCCGCACAAAGTACGTTGATTTATAAATTTCTAGACCCTTCGGAAGTGCCTGCTACGATGACTTTTCAAGTAGATATGAAGGCAATGATTGCTGCTGGAGATTTTAATCCTGCAGTAGAGACGGTAGATATAGTAGCGGACTTCAATAATTTCGGTACAAGTTCGATAACGAATTTATTGGACGTTGATTTGGATGGAATTTATGCCGTCACCATTTCTACTGTTGATATAGGAAGTAAGATTAATTATAAATATAGAATGAACGGAATCAACGATGGGCGAGAAGAATTTGCTACCAGCGCATACGTGAGAGAGGTTGTAGTTATAGAGCCAGAAGATACCGTTACCGACAGTTATCAAGGGTTGGTTGCTAGTTTCGACAGTCCGTTAGAAAATAGCATTGCAGTTTATCCTGTGCCTTCTACAAAGGAAGTGTTTATTGAATATGCTCAACTTACGGGCGTGTTGGAATATAGTATTACTGATTTGCTAGGAGTGGAGAGGGTCTCTTCGTCCTTTGTCACAGCTGCCAATGCAGGGCAATACAGCGTGTCTTGCGAGGGATTGTCTACAGGGTTTTATTTAATGACGTTATCCTATAACGGTGCACGTAAAATTTTTAGAATCATGGTTCAGAAATAATATAAAACGAGTAAAATTCGCTATGAACACTACTCGAAATCTTAATAATAAATTATGTGAAATGAAAAAGAGTGTATTTTTTCTTCTTATAGTATTGTTATCGTTAGGGCTTATTTCTGCCATGAAAGCTTTACCACAAGCTTCGATTGTATTGTCAAATCCTTTTGTGATAAACAATCTAACCCATTATACGGTAACCGATGTAAACGACGAGCCCTATACAATTCAGACTACAATAGGTGCGTTAGACTGCCGACAAATACCGGGAAGTAAGTACGGTTATTTTAATGTAAATGACGCAGCAATTCCCTCGGCTCAAAATAATGTAATTTTTACGATTACTTACTACGACCAAGGTTCGGACGATATTGCCGTTCAGTATAATGCAACGGGTGCGAATAATTACAAATTTGTTTCCATTAAAAAAACAGGTACAAATACTTGGATTACTGCCACTATAGCCGTGACAGACGCATCGTTTAGAAATGCGCAAAACAATGCGTGTGATTTTAGAATAGGAACAACAGCAGGATACAACAATTATATCAGAGAAATAACACTTACTATTGGTTCTTTAAACCCTTCATTAGAGCCAGTGCCAGTAACAACAGGAAGTGCTTATTCTGAATTTATAGGGAAATCGGTAGCGGGTTATCAGGCTTGGTTTAGTACCGGTACGCCTACTTCTGTTTGGTTTCATTGGGCTGGTGGTGCACAGCCTTCGGTTGGACATCTGAATTTTGAAGTTTATCCTGATGCATCCGAATATGTGTCTACAGATTTAGCACCAACAGGGTTTGCTACTTTAGGTGACGGTACAACCTCTAAATTGCATAATGCTTCCAACGCAACGGTTATTAATAATAAGCGAATCAGGTATACGTACCATGCAGAAAATAATGGTGGAGTAACGAATCACTCTAATTATAAGATACTATCAATATGAAAAAAAAGAGTACTCATTTATTTCTAATTTTAAACCTTATCGTTGGCTTTCCTTTACTAGCGCAAACAACTTATTCTACAAAAGACAGTATTGTCGTTTTTTATCCCAAGGCTTTTGATTCCATACAAACGCTACCTTCGTTTGCTATAACCAACGAGCCAATTGTTCAATTGGGTATTCCTGCAGGGTGGCAGATAATTCTAGTCTTCTCTAAATCTTCAGGAAAAAGTACCGCTAAAATCAAATGTGGTGTTGCTGATTTTTACGGAACGGGAGAAGTAACAGGTACGCTTAAACGAAATAATACAAGTGTTACGTTATGGAACAGCGACAACTACGGGTATGAAAAATACGATGGAAAACGTTTGTATCAATCGCATCCATGGGTAATGGGTATAAGACCTGATGGAACAGTCTTTGGCGTTATTGCAGACAATACATGGCGTATGGATATTGACATTACCAATACGTCAATTGTTTTTACTTCTGATGGCCCAGCTTTTCGGGTATTGGTGTTAGAAGCCGCTACACCACAAAAAATGTTGGAGAAACTAGCCACACTTTCGGGTAAAATAGAATTGCCTCCACTATGGTCGTTGGGCTATCAGCAATGCCGCTACTCTTACATGGATGAGGTAGAGGTGAAATCTATAGCAGATAATTTTCGGTCAAAACAATTGCCTTGCGATGTATTATGGATGGATATTGATTATATGGATAAGTATAAAATATTTACCTTTTCACCTACTGCATTTTCTGCTCCTGCCGATTTGAATCAGTACTTGCATTCTAAAAAATTTAAATCGGTATGGATGATTGATCCGGGTATAAAACAAGAAGAAGGATATCGAATTTATGATCAAGGTACCGCTGGAAAGCATTGGGTGCAAAACGACAGCAACACCGCTTCTGTAGGCAATGTATGGCCAGGGCCTTGCGTATTTCCCGATTATACAAGACCTGAAACACGTACTTGGTGGGCAGGATTATACTCGGAATTTATGGACACAGGAATAGACGGAGTGTGGAACGATATGAACGAACCTTCTGTATTTTCAGGCGGTGAAGAAGGAACAATGGCCTCCGGCAATAAACATCTTGGTGGTGGTGGATTGCCTGCAGGCACACACCTAAGATACCACAACGTATACGGAAGGTTAATGGTGCAAGCTTCTCGTGAAGGTATACTACAAGTCAATCCTACAAAACGGCCTTTTATATTGTCGCGTTCTAATTTTTTGGGTGGACAAAAATATGCGGCAACGTGGACGGGCGATAATCAATCTACAAAAGAACACATGAAATTATCAATCCCAATGGTTTTGACAATGGGCTTATCAGGTCAACCCATTAGTGGCTCTGATGTTGGCGGATTTGTTGGCAATTGCACGGGTAATCTTCTTGGGCATTGGATGGCACTCGGTGTATTTTATCCTTTCTACAGAAATCATTCGGATAAAGGAACTGCACGTCAGGAGCCATGGGCATATACAAAAGCGATAGAAGAATCCTCCCGTATTTCCTTACAACGCAGGTATCGATTATTGCCCTACTTATATACGTTGACACAGGAAGCCGCTACAACTGGAGCCCCTATCATGCGGCCGCTGTTTTTTGCAGACCCTACAGATTTAAAATTACGCGACCAACAAGAAGCATTTTTATTGGGAGATATTTTAATGATTGTACCAAAGTGGGCAACCAATGTCAACTATCCAAAAGGCAAGTGGAGTGTTATTTCTTTAGTGGGAGAAAATAGTAAAACGGATACCTACCAACCCGATGTATTGTTGAAGGAAGGCGCTATTTTACCTTTAGGGCAAATTATCCAAAGTTCTACCGATTATACGGCAGATTCGTTGACATTACTCGTAGCGCTTGATACGACGAACCAGGCAACAGGAAGTTTATACCACGATGGAGGAGATGGTTTTGCGTACCAAACAGGTTCTTATTTAATAAGAGATTTTGTAGTAAAACCCAAAGGAAGAGATTCGCTCGTACTTACAGTGACCATAAGAAGTGGACAGCTCCCTACAAATAATAATCGATACAGGGTCGGTCTTGTAACTGTTGATCGTATTGTCTATAAAGATTGGACGAGTACTACGACTATTGAAATTTTAAAACCATAGGTTGAAATTGGAAAACATAGGAATGGTTTCGATTTAATTAACCGATAATGAATTAAATATATTTTTAATAGGTTTAAAAATTAGGTAGCTGTTATAAAAGGATAACGATCGTTAAACCTTTAATAAAATGTACTAATTTCATTTTTTTTTGTAACTTTAACATTCAGGCGTTTTCTATTTCAGGAAATTAAATTCTTGCTTTAAATCAAGTTTATCAATATGTATAGAAATTATTTAACGATGGTTTTTATAGATTACTCTAAATTTATATATGAAATATAGGTATTTACTTATTTTATATTTGCTCGGGATTCATTTAGCAAATGCTAGTGAAATAATAGACAGCGCTTATTTCCAATTAGATAGTCTTTTGGGACAAAAGGGAATATTTATTAAACAGAAAGTACAGCGTATAGAGTCGCTTAACAAGCAGTTGAGAGAGAATGAACAAAAAAAAGATATTCATTTTCAATTTCAAATTTGCGCAAAACTTTTTGAGGAGTATAAGTCTTTTCAATACGATTCTGCATTTAAGTATACAAATCAAATGCTAGGATTGGCATACCAGCTGAAGGATAAATCGAAAATAAACAACGCCAAAGTAAATGTAGGGTTTATTCTGCTTTCATCAGGGATGTTTAAAGAAGCGTTAGATACGCTTACTACAATCGATTATTCCTCTTTGAGTGTTACGGAACAAATAAATTTTTATAAAGTATTTGCGCGTGTTTATTTTGACCTTTCTGATTTTTCTCAAGATCAACATTATAGTCAGCGCTACAATACAATCGGAAGTCAATACTTGACAAATGCCGTGCAGCTTTCTGTAAAAGGTTCTTCTGAATATCTTTTCTTAAAGGGCTGGGAGTATATGCGTGTTCGTAATATTGAA
>JAYSUZ010000458.1:0-4933 GCA_043718845.1 Cytophagales bacterium | reverse complement strand
TCTTTGCTGATAAGGCTTCCCGCTACAGGTACACTTCGCGAAGCATCCAACACGTGTACTACAGAACCGCTATAATTAGGGTCTATTTTTACCGCCGTATGTATACGAGAAGTAGTCGCGCCGCCAATCAATAAAGGAATAGTAAAACCTTGGCGTTCCATTTCTTTGGCTACGTAGACCATTTCATCCAACGAAGGTGTTATCAATCCGCTTAATCCGATTACATTTACTTTGTGCTCGATGGCGGCGGCCAATATTTTCTCACACGAAACCATTACCCCCATGTCGATAATTTCGTAGTTGTTGCACGCCATCACCACGCCTACAATATTTTTACCAATATCGTGTACATCGCCTTTTACGGTGGCCATTAATATTTTTCCGTTGTTGGAATCTTCGGATACAATGCCTTGTTCTACCAGCTTTCTTTTTTCTTCGTCGATGTACGGCAATAAATAAGCCACCGCTTTTTTCATCACTCGCGCGCTTTTTACTACCTGAGGCAAAAACATTTTTCCTGCACCAAACAAGTCGCCTACCACATTCATTCCATTCATCAACGGTCCTTCAATCACTTGAATTGTACGGTCAAATTGGTGACGGGCTTCTTCTACATCTATTTCTACAAAGTCGGCATTCCCACGAACGAGTGCGTGCGTAAGTCGGTCTTGAACGGTTCCTTTTCGCCATTCTTCGTCTGCTTTTTCGGCTACTTTACCAGCACCACCTTTTAGCGATTCGGCAAGATCCAACAAACGCTCGGTAGCGTCTTCTCTACGGTTGAGTATTACGTCTTCAATACGTTCCAGCAGTTCTTTAGAAATGTTATCGTATACCTCCAACATGGAAGGGTTTACGATACCCATATCCATTCCGGCTTTCACCGCATGGTACAAAAAGACCGAATGCATGGCTTCCCGCACTTGATTATTTCCACGGAAAGAAAACGAAACGTTACTCACACCACCACTCACATGGGCGTGTGGGAGGTTTTCTCTCACCCATGTTGTAGCCTCAAAAAACGAAACGGCATTTATTCTATGTTCTTCAATCCCTGTTCCTACAGGAAAAATATTTAAGTCGAATATAATATCTTGAGGTGGTAATTTTACTTTGTTTACCAAAATATCATATGAGCGTTTGGTAATTTCAATCCTACGGGCAGTGCTGTCTGCCTGACCGTCTTCGTCAAAAGCCATGACGATAACGGCGGCACCGTATTTTTTAACAAGGTTGGCTTGTTTTAAAAATTCTTCTTCGCCACTTTTTAAACTGATGGAGTTTACAATTCCTTTTCCTTGAATACATTTCAATCCTGCCTCAATGATGTGCCATTTAGAAGAGTCAATCATGATGGGCACTCTACAAATATCAGGTTCGGAAGCGATGAGGTTTAGAAAACGCACCATTGTTTTTTCGCCGTCCAACATCCCTTCGTCCATGTTGATGTCAATGACTTGTGCACCGCCGTTTACTTGTTCAAGAGCTACTGCTAATGCGTCTTCGTATTTTTCTTCTTTTATTAATTTTAAGAATTTCGCCGAACCCGTTACGTTTGTACGTTCTCCGATGTTCATGAAATTACTTTCAGGCGTAAGCGTTATCGGCTCAAGCCCACTAAGTCTTAGGTAAGGAGGAATATTGGGTCTAGTTCTCGGAGTCTTTCCTTCTACCACTTTCGCTATTTCACGGATGTGATCGGGTGTAGTACCGCAGCAACCGCCGAGAATATTCACAAATCCATTGTCTACAAAATCTTTAATTACTTCGGCCATTTCCTCCGCGGTTTGGTCGTATTCACCAAATTGATTGGGCAGTCCAGCGTTAGGATAAGCACTCACGTAACATGACGATACTCTCGACATTTCTTGAAGGAAAGGTCTTAATTCTTTTGCACCCAAGGCGCAGTTTAGGCCTACACTCAGGAGGTCTGCATGGGAAACGGAATTGTAAAACGCTTCGGTCACCTGACCTGTAAGCGTACGTCCACTGGCATCGGTGATGGTAGCGGAAACCATGACGGGAATTTCCATCCCTGTTTCTTCAAACAATTCCATGATGGCAAACAATGCAGCCTTCACGTTTAGGGTATCAATAATTGTTTCTAATAATAATAAATCAACGCCTCCTTCAATCAACGCTCTTGCTTGGTCTTTGAAGGCTAATGCCAATTCATCGAAGGTTACGGCTCTGTAGCCGGGGTCATTTACGTCGGGAGAAAGGGAAGCTGTTCGGTTGGTAGGTCCCATGGCACCGGCCACAAAACGTGGACGCGCATTAGGATTTTTTTTCATAAATTCATCTACGGCTTCACGGGCTACTTTAGCACCATAATAGTTGATGTCGTATACAACATGTTCGAGTTTGTAATCTGCTTGAGCAATCGTAGTACCGCTGAAGGTATTGGTTTCTAGGATATCAGCACCAGCTTCTAGGTACTGTAAATGTATGGCTTTGATGACGTCCGGTCGTGTAAAAACGAGTAAGTCGTTATTTCCTTGCAAGGGTATTTCATGGTCTTTGAGTTTTTCATTTCTGAAATCCTTTTCTTCCAGTTTGTACCTTTGTATCATTGTTCCCATAGCACCGTCCAGCACTAGGATTCTCTTTTCTAACTCTTTTTGTATATCGAATTTCATTCTTCCCTTAATTTGAATTTGGAGAAATTGAGATAAAGTAGGTCGACAAAATAAATACTATATTTAAATGCGCTCAACTTCTAAAAGGACTCAACACGTCCTTTTAGAAGTGCAAAGTAACCATTTAAGGCGCCAAAATGCAAATTTCAAAACCCTATTCTCCGGAAAGGGCTAGATTATTAAGTTATTAACAATTTAATAATTGAACATTTAATAAAAATCAAAAAACGACGTATAATTTTCTACTAAAAAGCTGATTCGTATTGTGAAAATAAATGAGCCCTACTGTTCTCTTACTAGCCTAACCATTAACGATTAGGCTAATAAGAATAGAATGTTATTATTTATTTTAAGATAAGCTTAGTAGCTATAGTTAAATACATACTTTTAATGGTAATGAAATATATTCCTTTGGATAAATTGGAAACATTCAACGACTTCCTTATTTCTCCCGCTTTAAACAGTTCCGTTAGCACTGCTCTTCCATAGCTGTCAAACAGGATCATTTCAGTAGCCGATACAGATGAAAAAGCTAGGTAAATTTCATCTGCTGCAGGGTTTGGATATACACTAAGTATTTCCGAATTACCAACAATAGATAGTATTGAACTGTAGGAATAATTTCCATTATTGTCCACCTGCTTTAAACGATAATAAACCTTTTCTGCCTTAATGGTTTGATCTATATAATTATAATTTAAAATAGAGGAAGCAGTACCTCCTCCTTCAATGGTAGCTATTGGAGTAAAAACGAAACCATCCAAACTACGCTCTACTTCGAAATGATTATTGTTTATTTCTGAAGCCGTACTCCATTCCAATACTGCTGAATTTCCATAATTTGAAACGGTAAAATTCAACAGCGTTACAGGCAGCGTTATCAAACCCTTTAAGATAACCGTTCCCATTGAGGAAGGATCTGTCCACGTATTATCAATAGTTCCAGCCCATGCTATTTTTCCATCTCTGGTTATTCCACCACCATCGTCGTCATTTACCGTTACATCAAACCCTTGTAAAGAGCCTATAGTAGGAGTCGTTACCCCTAAAGTACTCCACGGAATTTTAGCTTCCATTACATAAGAGGTAGCCGTAGGATCTGTTTTTGTAAACATTACACCTGTTGTAGCATTGTGTTGGTTCTCATAAACGGAGAGATCGTTCCATCGAAAAGCATATCGAAATTGATTGGCTCCATACGTAGCTGTATTCGTGTTGCCCATATCAATATAGAGTTCAATGCCATCATCATCATAGGTATTCGCTACGGGAGAATCGTTTACTTTTACATCGTCCGTTACATTTACAAGTACATAGAGGTAATTATCATCCCATGTAGCTTTCCAGTTGGCGGAAAGATCGGCACTAGAACTAACCGTTCCTGTAGTTGTATTTGCAAGTGTAGCGGCAGTAAAACTATTCCACAACGTTTCTGAAGTACCATCTATTATTGGTGCAGTAGCTGTTTTCCATACCGCTTTATTTACGTTTATGGTTGTGCTTGATTCGCCTGTTAAGCCAGCAGCGTTTGTGGCAACTGCCCTGAAAACGTGGCTGCCAGAAGTTAGACTACTAATAGGAAAAGAGTAAGTACTCGTAAGGTCGGTTCCAAGTAAGGTGAGTCCGTCGTAGAATTCTATTTTAGTAATTGTCCCTGTAACAGTGGTGGCAACAGCGCTCAACGTAATAGGATCTCCTTCATTAAATACGGTAGAGGAGATAGGTGTAGTGGAAAGCGTAACAGAAACCCCTCCGCAGGAAACGAAATTATCTACAGGCGTTTGTATTTTACCTCTTATATAAGTACCGGAAGCAGTGGTATTGTTCCAATTTCCTGCATTACACGAACCTGAATTTAGCGCTGCAGAAGTTTCATTTTTATCTGAATAACTCCAATTGCACCAGCTGATATTATTGGTTTGCATCCACGACATCCAATTGTCGGCTTCGGTTAAATAAGGACCATTATTTCCAGAGGCATCACTTGTGCCGAATTCTGTTACAAAAATAGCAGCGCCGGCTGCCATAGCCGTATTGGCTTTTGCTCGTAAGGCGCCAAAATGACTTCCTGAATACCAATGTAAGGTGTACATTATATTGGTATACGCAAGTTTGTTGGACGAAGCTATATCTACATCTTGGCTCCAATTTGGCGTACCTACGATTATAATAGTAGTAGGATCAATTGCTCTTATTCTAGGAATAATATCGTCGGCATAAGTCTTAACGGTAGACCAAACTACGCCATTAGGTTCGTTGCATATTTCATAAAGTACATGTTTTTTTGAGCCATG
>JAYSUZ010000457.1:0-4938 GCA_043718845.1 Cytophagales bacterium | reverse complement strand
TTCTGGGCGATAAATCCCAAGAAGAACAATAGCACGAGTTTTTTTTGTACGCTTATTTTCATATAGTTTTGAATTTCAACTTTGCAATAATTTTATTGACCTTAGTATAGTAATCTTGTATTTCTTTTGGGCATTTAAAAGCGGGGTCGCCCCATACCAGTTCTATTTTTTTGCCATTCGTATATACGTTTATAAATTTATAGGTAGTATAAGGAGTGTTGAAAGTGGTGTTTTTTTTAAGGATTTCATTGGCTCCTTTTTTTATCTTTTTCAATTTTTTATTACTTAGTACTGCTGATTCGGAATACCTAAGCGCACCAAGTCCTTTTCCTTTTGTAATTTTCTCTTTTATTATTTTGTAAGCTGTAATTTCTCCGGTAAATCCACCTCCACTACCTATTTGTATAGAATCGATTGTTTGTCCATAAGCGAAATTTGAAAGTAGCAAAACGAAGCAAAATGAAATTATTTTAAACATTGTATAGGCGTTATATATTGAGTTGTTTTCTATAAAAATAAACTAAAATTCAGTTAAAAAGAAGTAAATTTTAGAAAGGGGCATATTTACCCCAGCGGTACGATTAAAAAGAGGTTCTTTAGGCTTTTTTGTGGATAAAAAAATCTAAAAGAACCTCTTCTTGGAGGGCTTGTAGTGTGCTATTCGATTAGTGTCATCTCGTTTACTAAATGTCCTGCTCCTGCAAATTTGTCTATCAGGAAAAGGATATAGCGAATATCTACGGAAATACAACGTTGCAAGGCCGGTTCGAAAATAATATCACCACTCATCGCTTCCCAATTTCCATCAAAAGCCGTTCCGATAAGATGCCCTTTACCGTTAATTACAGGACTGCCAGAATTGCCTCCCGTAATATCGTTTGTAGTAGTAAAACAAACAGGTAAATGTCCTTTTGGGTCTACATATCTTCCATAGTCCTTGTTGTTGTAAAGCGTTCTCAATTTTTTGGGAATTACAAAATCTTCGTTTGTAGAATCTTCCTTCATCA
Source organism: Cytophagales bacterium (assembly GCA_043718845.1). Lineage (GTDB taxonomy): Bacteria > Bacteroidota > Bacteroidia > Cytophagales > Cytophagaceae > JANYCO01. The sequence continues at coordinate 3,931 of JAYSUZ010000457.1, read as the reverse complement.
TTATGCCATCAAGCGTAGTGAAGTAATTATAGTATATGGCGTCTCCAGGTACGCAGTCCTGCACCGATCCATAAGTAAGGCGCATGGTGAAATTGGCATCAGGATATAATTTCTGACCTTGCTTCATTTCCAAAATTCCTTTTACATAAAGGTTGTTTACTTTGTCTAATTCGTTTCGAATCTCAACAAAAGAGCTGCCTATTGTTTTTTTGAAGTCTGCCAATACCGCTTTCATAAATCGGTAGGCGGGGTCTTTGTCTAGCGCTTTTGTTGTTGGATTTTTCAAAAAAGCATCCATTTTTTCTTTAGATGCGAAAAACGATTTTGAAAAAACAGCTTCGGCATAGTTATAGAAATCACCTTTGTACTTATGTTCTACCTCTTTAAAAATACTGGGATGGAGCGGCTTTGGTATATCGTTATAATAGAGCGTCATCAGGGCCGCAAAAACCTTTTTATCCGTAGAAAGGTTGAAATCTTTAAAGTGCTCTTCTGATTTTATTTTTATTTCTGTAAGAATTTTCTGCACTATTTTTGGATTGGAAGTAGTATCTAATGCGGCATAGAAGGGTTTGAATTTATACGCTAGCGAGATTAATTCGCTGCCAAAAACGGCTTCTTCTAAATAGATATAAGGCTTGTTTACTTTTCTATAATTTTTGTAAAGCGATTCAAAATCTTTCAATACTGTTGCGTACATCCCCTTTCGTTCTTCATCGGTATCTACCCATTGTTGAAATTTTTGTTCTTCTGCTCTTTTTCTTGCTACTACTTTCAATTTTTTAAGTCCTTGATTTTGACCTATAAAATATTTATAATAATTACTGATGCTGGCATATTTGGAGGCATATTTTATTCGTACTTCTGGCGATGCGTCCATGTCTTCTTTTATAATAGACAGTCTTTTTTCACGGAGTTTAATTCTTGTGGGATTACTTTGCTCGAGTGCCATATTCACTCCTTCCGAGCACATGTAGCGCTCCGTTCCCCCGGGATAGCCCATGATCATGGCGAAGTCGTTTTTTTCGATTCCCTTCAACGATACGGGGAGGTGGTGTTTGGGGATATAGGGGATATTCTTTTTCGAATATTCAGCCGGTTTACCTGTAGAGTCGGTATAAATCCGGAACATGGAAAAATCTCCTGTGTGGCGTGGCCACATCCAATTGTCGGTATCGCCGCCAAATTTTCCAATGGAGGAAGGAGGAGCGCCTACCAAGCGCACATCTAAGAAGGTTTCGTAGATAAATAAATAAAATTCATTGCCTTCAAAAAAACTTTTTATTTCTGCATGATAGTGAGAACTGTCTACGGCTTCTTTTTCTATAGTACTAATCGCTTTTTCTATGGCTTCCTCTCTTGCTTCATTGGTCATTCCTGGCGCCAATACACTTATTACCTTTTCGGTTACATCTTCCATTCGTACAAGAAAGGTGACACTGAGACCTGGGTTTGGTTTCTCCTCTTCTCTTGTCATAGCCCAAAAACCATTTGTTAGATAGTCGTTTTGAACCGAACTGTGGTATTGGATGGCATCAAATCCACAATGATGATTGGTCAGTACGAGACCTTCTTTGGAAATCACCTCTCCTGTGCAAAAGTTTCCAAAGTTTACAATCGCATCTTTCATACTTGAATTATTGACACTGTAAAGTTCTTCAGCGGTCAGTTGCAAACCCATTTTTTGCATATCGGTATGATTTAACCGTTTGATAAGCATTGGCAACCACATTCCCTCATCGGCATGTGCCGCAATTCCAGAAATAATAGTTAGGAGTACAACTAAAGGTAAAAGACGTTTTGACTTGAGCATGAATTGTTATTTTTTATATTCAACATTAAAATTCACTAAAATACTTATGAAATACAAACTTTATTTTTGCTACTTTAGTATCCATGAATTTATTGAAAAAAGTAGTTCGTTTTATTTTCATAGTACCCGTCCGAATTTATCAGTATGCCATCTCTCCTCTGCTTCCTGGAGCATGTAGATATACACCAACATGCTCAGAATATACGGCTCAAGCGATAGGTAAATACGGGCCAATTAAAGGTATAGGGTTAGGACTGAAAAGAATAGCACGCTGTCATCCATGGGGAGGGAGCGGTTACGATCCTTTACCATGAACTGTAATTTCATAATCTTTAGGTTTCGTCTTTGCAAATTTATTAAAAATGTTAGTTCAAAAATTACAACAAAAACTTATAGAACGAGCGGAGCAGAATAGCCTTCGCAGACTTTCGCTAGGAAAGGGAATGATTGATTTTTGTTCCAACGATTATTTGGGACTGGCTAGAAGTACCGAGTTAGCCGAACGGATTAGAGTAGAATATGAAACTCAGAAAGGAAATCTGAACGGCTCCACCGGTTCTCGCCTTTTGTCTGGCAATACGGACTATGCGCTCAAGCTTGAAGAGGAGTTGTCGTTTCTTTTTAGAGCAGAGAAAGTGTTGCTGATGAATACGGGTTATAATGCCAATTTAGCCGTACTTTCCGCTATTCCTCAAAAAGGAGATACTATTATTTACGACGAACTTATTCATGCCAGCCTTAAAGATGGGTATCGACTTAGTTTTGCGAGCCGTTTTCCATTTAAACACAATAGTTTGGAAGACTTAGAATCGAAATTAAAAAAAGGGAAAGGCGATTTGTTTGTGGTACTAGAAGCGGTCTATTCTATGGATGGAGATACGGCACCACTAATCGCCATGGTAGCGTTGTGTGAAAAGTACGGGGCTTTTATAATTTTAGATGAAGCACACAGCACCGGAATTTTTGGAGAAAATGGAAATGGTTTGGCGTGTGCATTAGGAATAGAGCATAAGCTCTTTGCACGGATTTATACGTTCGGAAAAGGAATGGGTATACATGGTGCATGTGTTGCAGGGTCTAAAATTTTGATCGACTATTTGGTAAATTTTGCTCGCCCTTTTATCTATACTACCGCATTGCCTATTCACGGTTTGGTTTCTATTAAATGCGCGTTTGATTATTTGAAAAAGAATCCTACTTTGGCGCTACAGTTTTCAGAAAAAATCATTGATTTCAAGAGAAATTTGCCGAATAAAATCGTCACTTCTAGCTCCTATATAGAAAGTACTAGTGCTATTCACGTGCTTAAGGTCTCAGGGAATTCGGAGGTAAAAAAATATGCAACGGCTTTACAAGCAAAAAAAATGGATATTCGACCCATACTTTCTCCAACGGTAAGAGCAGGAGAGGAGAGGCTAAGAATTTGTTTGCATAATTATAATACAAAAGAAGAAATGAATTTATTATACCAAACATTAACGGAACTTATATGAATTACTTTGTTACCGCTATAGGTACCGATTCAGGAAAAACACTGGTAAGTGCAATACTCACCGAAGCATTGCAGGCCGATTATTGGAAGCCTATTCAGTCGGGAAAAGAAAATAGAGATTTCGATACGGTAGTAGCGCTTATTAATAATAACCATTCGTTCTGTTACGAAGAGTCTTATTTGTTGACAAGCCCTATAGCGCCGCATGCTGCTGCAAAGGAAGAAGGTATAGCGATTGAATTGAAAGCGATTAACCTTCCTCAAAATGGAGGGAATACATTTGTAATAGAAGGTGCTGGAGGGGTACTTGTACCGCTGAATGAAAAAGAATTTGTGATTGATATAGCGGCAAAATTTGATGCCGAGATCATACTCGTTTCAAATACGTATTTGGGAAGTATTAACCATACGTTGTTGACGATTCAAGAACTTAAACGACGTAATTTAAAGGTAAAAGGGATTGTCTTTAATGGTATTCCGAACCTTGAAACGGAAGCTTTTATTCTTAATTTTTCAGGTTATCGCTGCTTGTTACGGATTTTGCCAGAAAAAATAATTAACCAGGAAATCATTACTTACTATGCCATCAAACTTTTTGAAAACTGGGATGAATAGAACGCTAGCAT
>JAYSUZ010000456.1:0-2291 GCA_043718845.1 Cytophagales bacterium | reverse complement strand
ATGGAAATAGAATTGAACCTTCTGAATAATGCTTATCATTTCGAAGCTAAAAATGAAAGTGGCAATAGCGTGCATATAGATGCTTCGCCCGCTATTGGTGGTTTGGGACTGGGCGCACGTCCTATGGAATTATTAATCATGGGGCTTGGAGGCTGTAGCGGCATAGACGTGTTGAGCATTTTGCGCAAACAGAAAATTGAACCGTTAGAATTTCGTATTAAAATTTCTGCAGAGCGAGAAAAAGATGCCGTTCCTTCCTTGTTTACGGTCATTCATTTGAAATTTATTTTTAAAGGTCCGATAGACGAACTAAAAGCAAAAAGAGCGGTGGGGCTTTCTATGGATAAGTACTGTTCTGTAGCGAAGACGCTAGAGAAATCCGCAACGATTACCTATGAATTGATTATAGAAGCTTAATATGAACGACGAAAATAAAAAATTTGAAACCATAGCGATTAGGACACAGACGCCTCATACGCAATACAACGAACATTCCACGCCTATTTTTATGACGTCGAGTTTCGTATTTGACGATGCAGAGCATGCGCGTGCTTTATTTGCAGACGAAGTACAAGGTAATATTTATACCCGTTTTTCTAATCCCAACAGTACAGAATTTATCGATAAAATCTGTAAAATGGAAGGGGCAGAAGATGGTTTTGCTGTAGCCTCTGGTATGTCAGCCGTATTTACAAGTATGGCTTCTTTCCTAAAAACAGGAGATCATGTGTTGGTTTCAAAATCTGTCTTTGGTTCTACAATTCAAATTCTGACTACAATATTTCCTCGTTGGGGTATTACGCATACCTTTGCCGATATTAGCAAACCTGAAACATGGGAAGGGCTAATAAAAGAAAATACCAAATTGATAATGGTGGAAACACCTTCTAATCCTGCATTAGATTTAATCGATTTGGAATGGCTGGGCAAGTTGGCACAAAAATATAAGTTAATATTAGACGTAGACAATTGTTTCGCTACGCCTTATCTTCAAAACCCGCTAAAATGGGGCGCTCATGTAGTGACACACTCTGCTACCAAATATATAGATGGTCAAGGTCGATCTATTGGAGGGATTATTGTGGGCAGTAAAGAACTCATTAAAGAAGTGCGTTTTTTTGCGCGTCATACAGGTCCTGCGTTATCGCCTTTTAATTCTTGGATATTGTCGAAAAGCTTGGAAACATTAGCGCTGCGTATGGATCGGCATTGCGACAATGCATTAAAATTGGCAACGTATCTGGAAAGCCATTCGGAAGTAGAATGGGTGAAATATCCTTTTTTGCCAAGTCATCCACAATTTGAATTGGCAAAAAAACAGATGAAAGCGGGTGGAGGTATTGTTACGTTCCTTGTAAAAGGAGGCTTAGAAAGAGGACGACGGTTCTTGAATGCAACTGAAATGGCCTCACATTCGGCCAATCTTGGCGATAGTCGAACAATTGTAACACACTCTGCGTCTACTACACATTCCAAATTAACCGAAGAAGATAGAGTAGCCGTAGGTATTCTACCCGGACTTATTCGTGTTTCGGTAGGCTTGGAGCATGTTGACGATATTATTGCGGAAATAAATCAGGCCCTTCTAAATTCTAAGTAAAAAAATGAAAATAGCACTCGTATATGGGTTTAGTACAGCACTCGTAATAGCATTGGTAAATAGTTTTTTCTTCGATTTATATGGAATAGAGTATGAATTTGTACGTACCTTTTCAGGGTTTCCGCCGTTTATTATCTTAGCAGTAGGATTGTTTTTTGCTATGAAAAAAACAAAAAAGGAGGTTTATCTGAATGACCTAAATTATGGACAAGCGATGTATGCGGGTATTGTAATCAGTGCCTTTACGGCACTTGGGTTGGGCGTTATAAATTTTTTCTACTACCAGTTTATGAATACAAGCTATGCAGAAGAAGTGATACGTATCGCCGTTCCTGAAATGAACAAAAATAAGTTTACCACCCTGCAAATAGCGGAGCAAGTAGCCGTGATAAAAGATACCTACATTCCAGTGAATCAGTTAACGGGTACATTTATCGTGCTGTTGATAGCAGGGATTGTTTTTTCGGCGGTAATAAGTGCTGTGTTAAGAACCAAAGACACCTTTACTGAAATAGCAAAGAATAAAGAATAATTTCGGTTTATGGCACAATATTCGTATTTTTAAAATAAATTACATTTACAAAGTTTCAAACCCTATATATTATGAAGAAAAACGTATTACTATTTTTATTTATCTCTGTTGCTATTTTCTCTGAAGCGCAGATAAATATGAAAAATGTAAAAGATGGTG
>JAYSUZ010000455.1:0-11795 GCA_043718845.1 Cytophagales bacterium | reverse complement strand
CCATAATAAGTGCGGTAACGCATAGGCCTCCATGGATGCCAGTAGTTAGGGTAACGACCCCAACGATAAGGGGAGACATAAACTACGTATGTTGGACGAAACATATACCCCATAATAACCCATGAAGATACTGGTGTTGCTACCGTCGTCGTATTAATTGTTGTATTCGTTATAGTGGTATTGCCGTCTTTCTTGTAGCCTGGATTTGGAGTGCCTTGAGAAGCCTTCGCGTCATTTGGTTCTACAATATAATTTTTACCGTACAACGCTTCATCCCCTATTATTTGAATCGTAATTTGATTGTCTTTATCCTTTTCAACTTCAATAACGGCTACATCCTGTACTTCCGTTTCGTTGATGGCCACTTGAAGCACGATGGAGTGTGTAGCGGCATTTACATTGTCTACTATCGTGATGTAGTCTATTTTATTGTCTCCGTTCAAATCGAGGTTGTTCACGTTTGAGTTTTTCGCATTGAGGTTTTTTTCAAACGACTCCAACGTCTCTGATTTTTGGAATAAATCTAAGGTGCTGTACAAATTAAAGTTGTCACCTGGCAGACCAAGTGAATCGGGTTGCGTGGTGTCTTGAGCCAACACTAAATTCCAACTGAGACTAAGTACAGAAATTAAACATGTAAGTTGTGTCTTTTTCATTTTACTAAATACTTTATACTAATTTATTCTACGTAATCGTTGGCAACTCTTGTCGTTAATAGTACAAAAATAACCAATTTATACATATTGATGTTACACAATTCTAAAATTCTATTGTATCTTTTCGCCCTTGTTGGAGCTTTTTTTACAACAAGCGTTTCCTGTGGCTCCACTGTAGTCGTCACTCGACAAGAGTCGAGCGATTGCTGGGCTACTCCAGCGGACGCTGGAAAAAAGAAGATCCAAGCTAAAAGCTTGAACCAGCAAAGCACAACTATCAAAATCTCATCACATAAAAAAAGCTCGCTCACCATAGGATGAACGAGCTTTTCAACTAGGGGCTAAAACCTTAAATTATTCTTGTTTTGCATCAGCATTTTCTGACACTTTAGAAAGTGGTCTTTCTATTGATTCAATACTTGCAAATCTGATTTTTTCTTTTGCTATTTTCATATTGTCATTTGTAGATAAATCTTTTTCTACTTCATTTTTTCTAGTGTCCAACGCTTCGTATAAAACTTTTACTTCATCCCAATCTTCTCTTGAATAAGCTTTTTTGTTTGCATCTACTGCGATTAGAAAATTTTCATATGCCACTCGAATATTTGCAGCATTTATCCATGTAAAATCAAGGTCAGTACCAATTTTACCTTCGCCAAACAACGCGTCTCTAAGTACTTGTTTTCTCCTATTGTACAATTGCTCGTTATTTGTTTTAACTTCTGCTTCGTATTTAGCTTTAAGTTCTTGGTAAGCGGCTTTGCTTTCTGCTAATTGTTTTTTCTGAGATTCTTCCGTAGCAGTAGCTTCTGCTTTTACTACTCGTACTTGATACCCTTCGTTAATGGCAGTCCAATAGGCAGCATTGTATTCAGGAGTTACATTTTTTACAGAGTCAACATAAGCTTGCAATTCTTTTGTTTCGTCCGTTTTTTTTGAGTCGTTACATGATGCTAATCCGATTATAAGGGCACATGTGATACTAAGTGTTAGCGTTTTGATCATTTCGATAGGTTTGTTTTTTTATGTTTAAATTATTTCACAAAGTTGCTTTTCTATATGGTGGGAAACGTTACACGATTAGAATACTTTGTTACATAATTCACATATCGTCTGAATTTGGATTATTTAGCAGTTTCATCGTATTTTCTTACATTCCCGTTGCCTATCGGCAGAACAATAGAAATGTTATTCAACAATGCGCAACTAAATAATGAACAATCCCAAACGGGAAAAATTCCTTATTTAAAATCTACCGATTATATTCATCCCATGCATGGATTTGAATCCTAAAATCACTACCTTTAAGTATACTAAAAATATTTATTCCCTTTATATACAATCGCTGAAATGGCTAAAGTTAAAACCTCTTATTTTTGTCAAAGTTGTGGAACACAATCTCCAAAGTGGGTGGGCAAATGCCCTGCTTGTAGCGAGTGGAATACGTTTGTAGAAGAAATAGTACAAAAAGAGGAGAAAGTATCTTGGCAAGGAGCTTCCTCTAGTCGAATATCGTTCAAGCCAAAACCGATAAACGACATCACGTTTAGTGAAGAAAATAGAATCGAAACTACAGACCAAGAACTAAACAGAGTACTTGGAGGAGGTATTGTCCCTGGCTCATTGGTTTTGATAGGTGGAGAACCGGGTATTGGAAAATCGACACTGATGTTGCAAATCGCTTTGGGGCTTACAACGCTTAAAGTGCTTTATATTTCAGGCGAAGAGAGCGAACAACAAATAAAAATGCGGGCGGAACGTATTGGTATCAAGAGCAGCAATTGCTTTATTCTCACCGAAACGTCTACGCAAAATATATTCAAGCAAGTAGAAGTTTTACAACCCGAAATTGTAATTATCGATTCGATTCAAACCATGAATTCGTCTTTCATAGAATCTGCGGCGGGAAGTATTTCTCAGGTGCGTGAATGTACTGCGGAATTGATGCGCTATGCAAAAGAAAGTGGCACACCTGTGTTTCTTATTGGACATATTACAAAAGAAGGCACGCTGGCAGGGCCGAAAGTATTGGAGCACATGGTTGATACCGTTTTGCAGTTTGAAGGAGACCAGCATTTAGCTTATCGTATTTTAAGGACTACTAAAAACCGCTTTGGGTCTACTTCTGAATTAGGAATATATGAGATGCAAGGATCAGGACTTCGAGAAGTGAGTAATCCTTCAGAAATATTAATCTCGCAGCGGGATGAAAATTTGAGTGGCGTAACGATAGGCGCAACGATGGAAGGAAATAGACCGTTACTTATCGAAATTCAATCGCTGGTAAGCATTGCCACTTATGGCACGCCTCAGAGAAGCTGCACTGGTTTTGATTCGAAACGATTAAATATGTTGCTGGCTGTTTTAGAAAAAAGAGGAGGGTATCGACTTGGGGCGCAAGATGTATTTCTAAATATTGCAGGAGGTATTCGTGTAGAAGATCCTGCTATAGATTTAGCCGTTTGTGCTTCGCTGGTCTCTTCTTATGAAGAAAAATACATTCCTAATCACATCTGTTTTGCCGCCGAAGTAGGACTTGGGGGAGAGGTTAGGGCTGTAAACAGAATAGACCAACGGATATCGGAAGCGGAGAAATTGGGATTCAAAGAAATCTACATCTCCAAATACAATCAGAAGGGGCTTGACGTTTCAAGGTTCAAAATGAAGATACATTTTATTGCAAAACTAGAGGAAGTCTTTTCGAGTGTCTTGCATTAACTACATCGCGGCACTATCGGTAGTAGTCGAGTTACCACCCTACTACTACCGCCTCTTTGTACTTTCTCACCTCGCCTTTCAGATTAAATAATTCGAAATAAACAATATAAGCACCACTGCGTACTTTTTCGTTTTGAGTATTATTTCCTTCCCACTTATAAAACCCTTCTGAAGCGAGGAGTTCGTTGCGTGCCAATTGGAGTATTGACCTTCCGTAATGGTCGTAGATCGTAATATTTACGGTATTGCCAGGAGTATCAAATTTATAATTTATCAATGCAAAATCATTGTTCCCATCTTGGTCGGGCGTGAATACCTTCGGCTCTATCCATACTTGTGTACCCGTTGTTTTTTCCGAATGTTGAGAATTGCGATAACCGGGTGTCGCATAGCCGGATTGTGTAGAAGCAGATTCCCAATTTTGGGTTGTATTCGTTGGTGCCGTAGAAGAAATTCGTTCCAAGGATACGCCTTCTTTATCGTCTAATAAGGCATAGTGCATAGCCTCTGTATAATCGAACCGATCAAACTCGGCATTCGTACTGTCTAGCAGCACCACAGTTCCTTCATCGTCGTTGTAGGAAGGCAGCGCCGCCAACTCAAAGATAGCACTCGAATTTCCCAAAGGATATTGATTCAATAAAATACTTTTATGCACCGTGAAAGCTGTATATTCCTGCGGTTTTAGAATAAACGGCACCTCTGAAATAATTTTTTCATTCGCTATTTTCCCATTGTCCATGTTTGCAAACTTCCAATTTTTCAACTCAATATATTTTTCCGATTGATTAAATAATTCCACAAAATCATACCCTCCAGACCGTGGGTTAAAAAGCAGCTCGTTGATAATTAAATCTCCCGCCACTCCTTTTTCAGGTCTTACCAATTCAATATTGGTTAACGGTGCTAGGCTGTTTCCATTACAATCTTGTATCCCTGATAATGAAAGCAAATAAACCTCTCCAGCTCTAAATGGGGTAGAAAATGTAAGCAATATACACTCGGCTGAATTCGGCGACACCGAAATCGTTTGAATAACAAGCCCCTTCGAAACACTGAATTGTTGTTTAGAAATCAAATCAATCATTGGTTCTTCATCAAAAACTAATTGTACATGCATACTGTCTACCACAAGTGCAGAAAGCAATTGAGGCGCTACCCAATCGGGCTTTGAGGCGGCAATAGAATTTGCTATTCCGGGAGTACCTCCCGAAATATGAACAGAGGCGGACCAATTTTGCGCTTCTCCACAAGGATTTCTAACATCTATAATTTCTAGCGACCATCCTCCTTCCTTCTTATCGTTGTCGCCATACCAAGCGTCGGTATACGCTACTTCGTGTAGCACATTGCCGTCTTGATTTTTTAAGGTCAACTGATCCCCCGCATTATTAAGGGAAGGAAATGTAGACAAGCCAAGCACAGGGTGGTAAGCCGAAAAGTGAGGTAGGTTTGTAGCGTTACAAACAATCAGGTATTGGCTGGGAGCGAGTTTATAAGAAGGAAAAACGACCGTTGTACTTCCATCCGAAAGAAGGAAATTTTCCAGTTCAAGAGTGTCCTTATTTCTATTTAAAATTTCCACAAACTCCACTTCAGGCAACCCATTTTGAGGAGAGGGATCGGGAAATAATTCAGAAAAAATAAGCGTCCCATAACGCGCTTCTACACGATAAGAAAAGCTTGCCGTATTTAAAAAAGAACTACTTTTCAAACTGGTATCAAGAATTGAAGTGGCGGTTACGGTATAGCGGCTATACGTGTTTATTGGGTTTACCAAAGTCAAGTGAACACTATTTCCATTACGCCCATCTACCACTGCCTTGCCCACCAAAACACTGCTTGGCGAAAATGAATAGTTCGCTGTGTTTTCTGCAGAATTCTTATCTACTGGGCTGCTAAAAACAAGGTCTACTTCGGTATCGGAAATTGCTTTTGCCGAAAGCAATGAAAGAGGGGCAGGCTGAATAGTAAGGTCGTCAAAATAAAATTTTTGGCGCTTTGTGCTGCTGTGCGCAACGTATACTCCAAAATAGGCGGAAGTATAAAAAGTAGTATCAAAAGCACTGCCTTCTTTTATGAAATTATTTCCCGTAGCGGTCGAATCTGAAAATAGAAACCAATTTCCATGTGTGTCGCAAAGCACTTTTATTCGAAAATTGTTTAGTGTTTTTTTTGCTGCACGGCCTATTTTTCCTGCAATCAACTTTGTATGCATCGTGCTGTCTTGTTTATATAAATCAACCGAATTTGTAGTGCCGTCGAGTTTTACATAATATCCTTTGGGGTTATTTTCGGTATCTGCCCGGTCGCTGGTGAGGTAAAATCTGGCCCAATTGGTCGTAGTGATATCAAGATCGAGTTTGGCATAAAAATCCCATTCTGTATCCCTTACGCTTAGGTTTGGGGTGGAAAGATGGAGTTTTGACGCTACCGTTGGCCCATTACTTTGCAGCTGAAACAAGGGATTAACTGTAAAATAGGCCGTTTCGCCAATCCATGAAGGATTGCTGGTGAATTCATTATCCAAAAAATCGTCCTTTACTTGACTATAAATAGAAAAAGGCAACACAAAAATAAGTAGCAATAAATAAGACCGTAGCATATCAACTATTTAGAATAAATTCAGTTACTTTGCACCGCTTTTAGTGGGCAATTAGATAAAAATCAAAAGACAAAAACTAATTTCTACGGAAAGGTAATTTAAATTATCAATTAAAAGAAAAATAAAATGAAAATTGCAGTAGTAGGCGCTACCGGATTAGTGGGCGGCGAAATTTTGAAAGTTTTAGAGGAGAGAAATTTTCCTATCACGGAATTAATTCCTGTGGCTTCTGAAAAATCGGTAGGCATGGAAGTGGTGTTTAAGGGTAAAGCTTATAAAGTCGTAAATATCGACACTGCTATCGGCATGAAACCGGCTATTGCTATATTTTCTGCAGGAGGAGGTACTTCATTAGAGCAGGCACCCAAATTTGCTGCGGCAGGCGTAACGGTGATTGACAATTCTTCTGCATGGAGAATGGATGTTTCTAAAAAATTGATAGTGCCAGAAATCAACGCTTCTGAATTATCTAAAGAGGATAAAATTATTGCCAATCCAAACTGCTCTACGATACAGATGGTTTTGGTGATGAATCCTTTGCACAAAAAATATAAAATCAAACGGGTAGTGGTTTCTACGTATCAATCGGTAACGGGTACAGGCAAAAAAGCAGTAGACCAATTGATGGACGAACGAAAAGGCAATGATAATGGCATAAAAGCATATCCTTATAAAATTGATTTGAACTTAATTCCTCAGATTGATGTGTTTCTGGAAAATGGATACACCAAAGAGGAAATGAAAATGGTAAAAGAAACTACCAAAATTTTTGGCGATGAAGCGATCAAGGTTACGGCTACCGCTATCCGTGTACCTGTAATGGGAGGACACTCGGAGTCTGTAAATATAGAATTTGAAAACGAATTTGACTTGGAAGAAGTGCGTGCCCTATTGTCCAAAACAGAAGGTGTGATTTTGAAAGACGACATCAAAAATCTTCAGTACCCTATGCCAATTGATGCGCATGGACGTGACGAAGTATTTGTAGGCCGTATAAGAAGAGATGAGACGCAATCTAAAACGCTTAACTTATGGATAGTGGCAGACAACCTAAGAAAAGGTGCTGCGACAAATGCTGTTCAAATTGCCCAATATTTGGTAGACGCAAAATTAGTGTAAATTTCTATTTCTCATTGTAATAAAAAAAGGGTAGACGATTCAAAACCGTCTACCCTTTTTTTAAACTACTTTTTAGATTATACTAATGCCGCAGCCTCTTCGTCCATAAACCAATACAATTCACCATTGGAAGGATTAATATAAGACGCGGGATATTTATTCCAATCGTTCTGTTGTTTTGTAATTTCAAAAACCTTTTCTGCTTTATTTTTTCCTGTCGCCAAGAAAGCAACCGCTATCGCATTATTAGCGATTGTCCCAGTAAGTGTTATTCGTTTTTGACCAGATTGTGGGTGCGTAGCTACTTCACAAATTTTATCAGACTCTAATAATTGCATTTGATGAGGGAAGATAGAAAGTGTATGTCCATCGTCTCCCATGCCAAGCATTACCAAGTCAAAACAAGGCAGGTCGTTCTCCTTTTGTACTACGGCGTTAATCTCTTGTGAATAACGCAGCGCTTCTTGCTCAGGATCATTTTCACCAAGCACACGGTGAATGTTTGCTGCAGGAATCGTTATCTTAGAGAGCAATTGTTCTGCTGTCATTTTATAGTTACTATCCTCATGTGTTGGAGGCACACAACGTTCATCGCCCCAAAAGAGATGCACCTTACTCCATTCTATTTTATTTTTATAAGCAGGATCTGCCAATAATGTAAATAATAGCTTTGGAGTGCTTCCTCCAGAGAGTGCTATAAAGACGTCTCCCTTTTTCTTATCTACAAGTTCTATCAAAAAATCCGCAAAACTTGTTGCTACTTCTTTGCTGTCTTTATATGTTTTTAATTCCATCGTGCTTAATACCAAATTTCGCTTTCTTTCTTATCTACCTTTGGTTTTTGGGTTTTTTGTTTTTGGTAATTAGGAATTTCTAAACCTTCGTTTTTACCATATTTCTTCAGTATGCGTTTTCTGTATTTTTCTTTGGCCTTGTAAGAATTTTTCATTCTTCCACCTTTCCAAACAGCACTTGGGTGCATTCCTTTTTGTTTTCTGCGGATAATAATATCGCCTTCGTAGTTGGCCATTTTCTTACCTTTCTTACGCATTGCTTTCGCCTTTTTATTAATGGTACGAACAAGTAAATCGCCTTTGTAACCCGCAATCTCATGTTCTTTTTCACGACGTAGTTTAGCTCTTTTCGCAAGGAAATTGACAGAAATATCACCTTTGTAATTGGCAATTTTTTTCTCTTTATCTCTATCGATCTCCCTTACCAATACCATTGTCCCAGAATTTTTAGGCCCTTGCATACGCGATTCGAATGGTTTCATATCGCCCGTATAATGTGCCATTTGTTTCGTAAGTTCTCTACGCTTATCTCCATTATCCATCACATATACTTGAGGATTTTTAGGCGGTTTCATTCTCGATTCAAAAACAGCTACATCTCCTGTAGCATACTTCGCCATCTCCTGCGATTTATTTTTTTCCTTATCGCGGTCTACCACTACATAATTATCATGCTTCGGAGCCTGCATTCTAGACTGAGGTATTTTTTGATCTCCTCTAGAATTTGCAGCCATTTCTTGCGATTTGTTTTTCTCCTTATTGCGGTCTACCACTGAATAGTTTTCATGCTTCGGTGCCTGCATTCTAGACTGAGGCATTTTTTGATCTCCTCTAGAATTTGCAGCCATTTCTTGCGACTTGTTTTTTTCTTTATCGCGGTCTACCACTGAATAGTTTTCATGCTTCGGCGCTTTCATCCTCGACTGAGGAATATTCTGATCCCCGGTTTCCTGACTCGCCAGTTCCTTAGACTTTCTCTTTGTTTTATTTTTATCTACTACCGCATAGTTTTCATGCTTCGGCGCTTTCATCCTCGACTGAGGAATATTCTGGTCACCCGTTTCTTGGCTCGCCAGTTCTTTAGATTTATTCTTCGTTTTATTTTTATTTACTACAGCATAGTTTTCATGCTTCGGCGCTTTCATCCTCGACTGAGGAATATTCTGATCACCCGTTTCCTGACTCGCCAGTTCTTTAGATTTATTTTTTGTCTTATTTTTATTTACAACGGCTGTATTGTCATACTTCGGCGCTTGGCTTCTTGATTGAGGAATTTTATTGTTTCCTGTAGAATTCTTAGCTATTTCTTGGGATTGCCCTCTCGATGGATTTTCTCTGGCATTTTGCCCTCCAGCATAATTCCCTACATCCTTCCGCTGCGGTTGCGTTTTGAGCTGATCGCCATTGGCATGTTTGGAAAGTTGTCCGGACTTGTTTTTTTCAATATTTTTATTGATTTTTTGAGTAGTCCCTTCATTTCTTGGGCCTTGAGATTTCGAAGGTACTACTTTCTGCAATGTCCCTTCATTTCTTGGGCCTTGAGATTTCGAAGGCGCTACTTTCTGCAATGTCCCTTCATTTCTTGGGCCTTGAGATTTCGAAGGCGCTACCTTCTGTAGTGTCCCTTCATTTCTAGGGCCTTGAGATTTCGATGGCGCTGCCTTCTGCAAAGCACCTTCATTCTTGGGAGACTTTACCTGAGATTGGGGCGTTTTACTCGCACCTTTTTGTTTTTTAGAAATTTTTTTTGACGTCTCTTTGGATTTATCTTTTGGCAACGACATTGTAGTGCCGTCTGGATTTATTTTTTGTGCTAGTAGAAAATTGGTACTAACCGAAAAAAAGAATAAACACAAAAAAATCACCCCTACTATGGAAGGCGTGATTGATGACACAATAGAGTTGTATTTTCCCTTCACTGCTCGTTCGTTCAACTGTTGACTATAACTTCGTTTTCTTGGGATCTTTTATCTGCTTAGGGCTTTTTTTGTTCACGAGGCCAGATTCGTGATTAATCCTTTTGGTAGGCGCCTTTTTTTTTCCTTTGCCGTTCTTTAGTTGCCCATTTTCATCAAATTTACTCAAATCTGCTTCACTCACTTGGCCAAGACCTGGGCAAGGGTAAGACTTTTTCTTGCATGAAGACAGCGCTGTAAGCAAAAAAACAAACACAACACCAATATACACTACCTTTTTCATAGACTCAACCTGTTTATGTATACAAATCTAATAAAATTCCTATTTAAAATCAAGTAATTACCATTGAGGTAAAACCCCTTAATACTCCACTAACGCTTTAATTTTATTTTTCATACGTTCTCTAGGCAGAAAATTTTCTTCTAAGTTTTTGGAAAAAGGTACCGCGGTGTCTAAGCTTCCTTCTCGCATCACTGGTGCGTCTAAGAAAGAAAAACAAGTTTCTCCTATCCAAGCGGCTATTTCTGCACTTATACTACCTGTAATCGTATCTTCGTTGACTATCAGTGCCTTGCCTGTTTTTCGTACAGATGCTTCTACCGTTTCTTTATCCCACGGCAGCAATGCTCTCAAATCTATAATATCGGCTTCTACCGCCATTTCACGGCACAATTCTTTTGCCCATTGCACGCCCAGTCCGTAGGTAACGATCGTAATTTCCTCGCCCTCGGTCACTAAAACTGCTTTTCCAATAGGAAGCGTATAATAATCGTCCGGAATCTCCTCCGAAAGGGAGCGGTAAAGTAATTTATGTTCGAAATATAAAACGGGATTAGGATCTTCAATCGCCGCATTCAACAACCCTTTTGCGTCAAACGGATTGGAAGGGTAAACTATTTTCAAACCTGGGGTATGAAAAAACCAAGCCTCTGTAGATTGGGAGTGAAATGGCCCTCCACCCGAACCAGCACCTGTAGGTAGGCGGACAACCACATCGGCATTTTGACCCCAACGGTAGTGCGATTTGGCAAGATTGTTTACGATTTGGTTAAACCCACAGGTTACAAAATCTGCAAATTGCATTTCTATCACCGCTTTGTACTTTCGGATAGAAAGTCCAAGTCCTGCGCCCAATATAGCGGATTCGCAAAGCGGTGTATTGCGCACCCTGTCCTTGCCGTATTTCAATACAAATCCTTCTGTAATTTTGAAGACGCCACCATATTCTGCAATATCTTGCCCCATAAGAATCAGTTCCCGATAGCGGTCCATGCTCTGACGAAGCGCATCCGAAATAGCGTCCACATATCTTCGGCTACTTTTCATACGTGTACCAGGGTTTGTAATTTTCTGTACAAACGGTGCATACATATCCTGTAGTTCTACCTCTGTATTGGCATGAGGCAAAGGTTCTTCTTCTGAATATTTTAACCCCTGTTCAATTTCTTCTTTCAACTCGTTTCGAATATCCTGAATCTGCTTGTGCGTGAGCAACCCTTCATCAAAAAGAAATTTTTCATAACTTTCTACAGGATCTTTTTTTGCCCATTCTTCAAACAATTCTTTTGGAATATACTTAGTGCCCGAAGCCTCCTCGTGCCCACGCATACGAAACGTAAGCGCTTCTACTAATAGAGGTTTCGGATTTTTTCGGATTTTTTCGGCAGCAGTTTTGATACTGTCGTAGACCTCAAGAATGTTATTACCATCTACCTGAATTGTTTCTATACCATAGGCCGGACCCTTTTCAGTAAAACTTTTTATTTTGAATTGTTCGCTGTTTGGAGTAGAAAGCCCGTAGCCATTGTTTTCTACAACAAAAATAACGGGTAGGTTCCAAACTGCTGCAACGTTAAGCGCTTCATGAAAATCTCCTTCACTCGCCCCTCCGTCTCCACTAAAAACAACGGTGACACGCTCTTTTTTATCAAGCACATCTGCCAACGCAATCCCATTGGCCACGGCCAATTGTGGCCCGAGGTGCGA
>JAYSUZ010000454.1:0-2303 GCA_043718845.1 Cytophagales bacterium | reverse complement strand
ACCTTTGCAGACGATGAAAACAGTAGCATTTTATACGCTTGGTTGCAAATTAAATTATTCAGAAACTTCGACTATTGGTCGATTATTTGAGCAAAACGGGTACAAGAAAGTTGAATTTCAAGAGAAAGCAGACGTATATGTTATCAATACATGCTCTGTAACCGAAAATGCAGCTAAAAAATGTCGAAAAATAGTAAAAGAAGCCTTAAAACATTCTCCTGGTGCTTTTATTGCAATTGTAGGCTGCTATGCACAATTAAAACCTACTGAAATTGCCTCAATACCAGGAGTGAATGCTGTTTTAGGCGCTTCAGAAAAATTTAATTTAATAGAACTTTTGGGTGATTTTGTTAAAAAAGAAACCACCCAAATTTTCAACCAAGACGTGTCTTTAGCGTCCGATTATTATTGTTCTTATTCTATAAACGACCGAACCCGCACCTTTTTAAAAGTACAAGACGGTTGTGATTATTCCTGTTCTTTCTGTACCATACCACTAGCAAGAGGAAATAGTAGAAGTGACAGCATCCTTAACATCGTCAAAACAGCCGAAGAAATAGCGGCTACCGATGTAAAAGAAATTGTACTTACGGGCGTAAACATTGGAGATTATGGTCTTGTTAAAGGCGAGCGTGTAGAATCTTTTTTTTCCTTAGTAAAACAATTGGATGAAGTAAAAGGAATAGAGCGTTTCCGTATTTCATCCATCGAACCAAACTTACTAAGCGATGAAATAATTGATTTCGTGGCACAATCCAAAAAATTTGTACCTCACTTTCATATCCCTCTACAGTCTGGCTCTAGTAAAATATTAAAACTTATGCGCAGACGTTACCAGCGTGAATTATATGTAGAACGTGTAGCAAAAATAAAATCAGTAATGCCTGATTGCTGTATTGGCGTTGATGTAATAGTAGGATTTCCGGGAGAAACAAAAGAAGATTTTTTGGAGACCTATACCTTTTTAAATGAATTAGATATTTCCTATTTACACGTATTTACCTATTCTGAAAGGGACAATACGTTGGCAAGTACACTACCAAATCCAGTATCTTCTAGTGAAAGGGCGGAACGGTCTAAAATGTTGCATATTCTTTCAGAAAAAAAACGTAGATTTTTTTACGAAAACCAATTAGGGAAAACGGTTCAGATACTATGGGAAGCCGATACTGAAAATGGAAAAATGCATGGCTTTTCTAGCAATTATGTTAAAGTTACTACGAATTATGATCCGCTTTTCGTAAACGAATTGAAAACAATGAAACTCACAAGAATCAATGCAGAGGACACCGTAGACGTTGCGGATGTATTGGAGGTTCACAAATAGAAAAACGCTTACGGTCAGCGCTTGCGCCAATTCGAATCAGTAGTTTTGTTTTCGTGTATTTTCAAGTTACGTTTCCCCGCTACAAACCCTGCTAATAAAGCGGCAATGGTTACTTCTTCATCGGAGAGTGTTTCAGAAAGCGCTTCGGGAAGGAAGAAATCTTTTACAAAATGAGTCGTAAAGGTGCCCTTTATAAATGCTTGATGTTGCATCACAAATTTCCCAAACGCTAAAGTAGTTTCAACACCTGTTATTTCATATTCTTCTATAGCCCTTATCATCCGTGCTATTGCTTCGCTTCGTGTAGCGGCACTTACGGTTAGTTTTGCTATCATAGGATCATAATAAATTGATATTTCCATACCGGCCTCAAATCCATCGTCTACCCTTATTCCTGGGCCTTGAGGTTTTTTATAAGTTGTAATTTTCCCAATATCAGGGAGAAAATTATTGGTAGGATCTTCGGCATAAACCCTTAGTTCTATCGAATGGCCACGGATAGATAAATCTTCTTGTTTGAATGAAAGCTGTTCGCCTTGTGCTATTCTAAGCTGTTCCTTTACCAAATCAACCCCTGTGATAGATTCCGTAACCGAATGTTCTACCTGAAGCCGCGTATTCATTTCCAAAAAATAAAAATTAGCCTTTTCGTCCATTATAAATTCTACCGTACCAGCGCTATAATACCCGCAAGACTTCGCTACTTCCACCGCCGCTTTCCCCATTGCCTCTCGGATTTCAGCGGTTACAAAAGGCGAAGGTGCTTCTTCGATCACCTTTTGATAGCGGCGTTGGATAGAGCATTCGCGTTCAAAAAGATGTACCACATTTCCATGTTGATCTCCTAAAATTTGAATTTCAATGTGCTTCGGAGCAGCTATATATTTCTCTACGAATACCGCACCATCACCAAAAGCAGAGAGCGCCTCACTTGATGCCCGTTTTACTTGTTCCTCAAACTCTCCACTATGTTCTA
>JAYSUZ010000453.1:0-4992 GCA_043718845.1 Cytophagales bacterium | reverse complement strand
GCCATACGCAAATATATTAATTTATATTTTAGTCCAATGTAAATTAAAAAAAAGTTATCAACTTTTTGGAGTAAAATATATGTTCAATTGGTATTACTGAAATGGAGGTGATGTCATCACAATTTGTGACGACATCACCTAGCAAACGCCCTAAATCTGCCCTGCCTTTTGCATTTACCGAGCAAGGATTGGCAATGTTGAGTGGAGTTCTAAACTCAGATAAGGCGATAAATGTCAACATTGCCATTATGAGAGCCTTTGTATTCACGAGACAATATGCCCTTTCGCATAAAGACCTAACCGAAAAATTAAAAGCACTGGAAGGCCAATACAACAAACAATTTGCCTAGCGAATAATTTTCCCGTCTTCCATTTCTATTATACGATGTGTTCGGTCGGCAAAGCTTTGGTCATGGGTTACGATTAATAAGGTTTGTTGGTGTTCTTCGGCCAGTTGTTTGAAAATTTCAAAAACTACTTCACTATTTTTTTTGTCTAAATTCCCTGTTGGCTCGTCGCCCATTATTATTTTGGGGTCGTTGATAAGTGCGCGTGCTATTGCTACACGTTGTTTTTGCCCTCCTGATAATTGACTCGCTTTTTTAAACGCCAATTCTTGAATGCCGAGTGTCTTCAGTCGTTCCATAGCCTTATGTTCTACTTCTTTTTCAGAATAGGCATTTCGTTTTAATCCTGGTAGCATTACATTTTTCAAAACAGAAAATTCATTTAACAAATAATGAAATTGAAAAACAAATCCTATTTTTTCATTCCGGATTTGAGCCAGTTGGATTTCTTTTTTGTTGGTCATCGATTCTTGGTCTATCCACAAATCGCCACCGTAATCGGTATCCATTGTAGAGAGGATATAAAGAAGGGTAGATTTGCCACAGCCTGATTTTCCTGTTATGGAAACAAAATCGCCTTTGTTGATAGTGAAATTAATATTTTTCAGCACATCAATCGTTACGGGGTCATGAAATTGTTTTACAATATTTTTTGCTTCTAAAATTATTGTGCTCATATTATTTTCCTCTGATAATAATGACAGGATCTATTTTACTGGCTTTATTTGCGGGGAATAATCCTGCTAAATAAGTAGTGACTAAAGAAAACACCGCGCCAATAAGGTAAAATGCTGGGTCGAAATTTATGGGATAGGTTTTTATAGTAGGCAATGCTGCGGTATTAAACGGAATTTGACCAATCGTAGAGGATAG
The DNA here is from genome assembly GCA_043718845.1 of Cytophagales bacterium. Taxonomy (GTDB): domain Bacteria; phylum Bacteroidota; class Bacteroidia; order Cytophagales; family Cytophagaceae; genus JANYCO01. The sequence continues at coordinate 3,772 of JAYSUZ010000453.1, read as the reverse complement.
TAAAAATCCGAAAACCAATCCAAAAAAGCCGCCAAAAACACCGATACTTAAGGCAATAGTAAGGAAGATTCTATTGACATCTCTTCCCGAAAAACCTGTTGCTTTGAGAATGGCGATAGAATCCATTTTTTCATAAATCATCATATTTAGAATGTTATAAATACCAAAACCGGCTACAATTAACAACGTAATTCCAACTACATAGGAGATAAGCGTTCGGATAAAACTACCTGTCTCAAATTGCGAATTCGCAGTCTGAATGTCTTCTGCATCCGACTGAAACAATAAGGCATATTCTTTGGCTACTGCTGGAGCTGCTGCAATATCGTTTAGCTTTATTTGAATATCGGTGGTATAGCTGTTTGTTTTTCCTAGAATTTTTTGAGTAGTACTAATGGAGGCATAACTTTGTGTTTTGTCAAATTCTTGTAACCCGGATTGAAAAAAACCAACTACTCTTAACGAAAAGAGTTCGCCTTTCACCGTCGTTACCTGCACTACATCGCCTATAGAGACGAATAATTTTTCCGCCAATCCTTTTCCTAAAATAATACTGTTGGAAACATTTTTCAAATCCAGCGGATTTCCAGTGGTGATGTATTCGTCGAAGTGGAATAATTTATTTTCAGCTTGTACATCAATACCATTTATAACCCCTGTAATTTCAAGCGCTCCATCGTTGAAAAAAACTTGTGTTAGAATTTTTGGTGCAAAACCCAGTACTCGTTTATCGTTTTGAAGTGCCTGAAAAATACTTCCGCTGTTATAGAGTTCCTGACGACTGTTGCTCGATTTTAAGGATTGTATAAAATTATAACTCGTTTTAAATTCAGGGGCATTATTAATCGGTTGCACTTTGGTAGGTTTTATTTCGTTGTACAAACGAATATGAGGCGTTCTGTTAAGAATTAATCCGTCCAATAATGAATTTAATCCTGTCATAAAACTTAGGAGTGTAATAAACATAGTAATGCTGAACGTAACGCCTATGGCGGCTACTAGGGTCTGCTTCCAACGTGCCAACAAAAGCGATTGGGCAATACTAAAAATCAAACGTATATTCATTTTAAAGGATTTAGTAGGATATCATTTACCGTTAATCCATCGAGTATTTCTGCGCGTTGGTAGTCTTTTAAGCCTACCGTAACTTTCTTCTTTTCTTTATTTTCTAAAATCACGAAGTCGTCTTCTAACAAGTAATTTCTAGGGATAGTCAACGCTTTTTCTTTTGTTTGGATTATAATATTTGCCTCTACAGTTAAAAATGGATAGAGCGAAGGGGGGCTTTTTGTAAAAACAGCCTCTATGGTAAACGATCTTGACCGTTCGTTCATCATTGGGTATATCTTAGTGAGCATTGCTTCAAATGCCTGTCCTTTATAGCTATTCATACCGATAACTATTTTCTGCCCAATTTTAATTTTAGCAATATCGTATTCGTCTACTTGTAATTCCAGTACAAACTCAGTTGCGTCTCCTATTATGGCTACAGGGCTTTGGAGGTTTACCATTTCGCCAGGTTCTTTTAGTATACTGTATACTTTTCCGTCCAGCTCACTTCTTATGCAATAATCGTTTCGAATAGCACTGCTTATTTCAAGATTTTTTTTCGATTGTTGGGCAGTGAAAGTCAACTGTTTTTCTAATTCCCTATACCGCAGCAATGCTGTTTCATGAGCTGTTTTTGAATTTTTAAAGGTCAATTCCTTTTGTTCCAATTCTACTTGGGTTCCAATTTGTTTTGTCCAAAGATTTTGTTGCCGTACTAAAAGTAGGGAGTCGTTTAGCTGCTTACTTTTTGCCAAGTCTATGCTAATTTCTAGTTCTTTTAGTTTGTCTTTGTTTGCGCCAATCCCAGCATATTCGGCTGCCAATCGGGCATTGTCTGTATTTAGTTTGGAGGTTTCATTTAAAAGAAAGAATAGTGGATCGCCTTTTTTTACGATAGCACCTTCGGTGACTACTATTTTTTGAATCAACCCATTTGCGGTAGAATACACTTGGTATTGATTTTTACTTTTTATATTTCCAGAAGCGTATACGGATTCAGAAATAGGAGAAATAGTGGGCTGTATTTTTTCCTGTTTTGGTGCACAAGCGGCCAAAAGTAGTAGCGAAACTACAACTAGTAAAGGAACGTTGGAGGGTTTAGGCATATTGGTAAACGCTAAATTTTGTAAAGACTTAAAGGTACTACTTGTACCACTTAGTTGGAGTGATTTAAATCATTTTCTACAATAATTTAACAAATATGCCTGTTTCTGTGCTTTTAGAATGTATATAATTAAAAATATTGGTTGCACAATTCTCACTATACCTAATTGGTTATATGTACGTTAGGTAATTATTTCTCTTTTTATAGTTACGTTAGTTGTTTCTTCCCTCCATTCTAATTTTCCTTTTTTAATAAAATACAGTTGTTGCATAGTTGCCATAATAAGCTATTGGAGACTGTTTTTAGGAGTTGATATATAGAGAATAATAGTGTTGTTAAAAAAACGCTATACCCCATACAACGCTCCTGCCACGGTGAAATAGATAGCCAAGCCAAGAAGGTCGTTCATCGTAGTTATAAAAGGGCCAGATGCTACGGCAGGGTTAATACCAAGACGGTCTAGAATAAGTGGTGTAACGGTACCCATTAAAGAGGAGAGGATAACGACACAGAAAAGTGCTATCGAAACTACGATCGATAATTTCATATCTTGCCCTAAGAAATAGTTGAACCCGAACACAATTGAGGCAATAGCAATTCCATTTATCAAGGCAATTAAAAAACCTTTACTCATTCTATAGAAGGAAAAGTCGTTGAAATAATTATCCCTTGCCAAGGATTGTACAATAAGCGAAGACGCTTGTATTCCTACATTTCCTCCAGTTGCCGTAATCAAGGGTATAAAAAAAGCCATGGCTGGAATAAGGCTTATAAATTCGCCATAGAATCCTAAGAATTTAGCACCCAGCATTCCACCCAGCATTCCTATTAATAGCCAGGGAAGTCTAGATTTGGTCAATGTCCATACAGAGTCGTCCTCTTCTACTTGTGCCGATATTCCTGACATTGCTTGCATGTCCATTTCGGCTTTTTCTGTTATTACGTCTACAATATCGTCAATGGTAATTCTACCAAGTAGTTTGCCTTGAAAATTAATAACAGGAATTGCTACAAGATCGTATTTTTTCATCAAGTCGGCTACATCTTCCGCCTTCATATTAGCGTCTACCGAAATCAAATCGGACTCGTAAATTTCTGAAATGGGCGTATTTTCTTCTGCCAAAAGCATCTTTTTTACGGATACGCGTCCCAGTAGTTTATTGTGGTCGTCTACTACATAAACAGAAAATATTTTACCAACCTTTTTTGATTGGATACGCATTTCTTCCACACATTTTTCGACGGTCCAATTTAAGTTGGCTCGAAGCAATTCTTTCTGCATCAGTCCACCAGCACAGTCTTGGTCGTAGTGCAATAAATCTTTAATGTCTTTGGCTTTTTCTTCGTCTTTGTCGCCAATCAAATCAATAATGGTATCGGCATCGTCTTGTTCGTTTAGAATATCAGCCGCATCGTCACTGTCTAACTGATTGATGTAATTTGCTATTTCATCAGATGTAAACTGCTCTAGAAATTCTATACGGAAACTTTCGTCCAGCTCACTTATTATTGTTGCTTGTTCTTTATTTTCAAAAAGAGAAAATATATATTTGGCTTCTTGGACTTCTAATTCAGAAAATATGGAAGCGATGTCCTGAGGGAGCAATTCTTCTATTC
>JAYSUZ010000452.1:0-4995 GCA_043718845.1 Cytophagales bacterium | reverse complement strand
GATGGGGTATGTGACAAAGTTAACACGAAAAGTTGATTTTAAAAAATACTTCAACACGCTAATAATCAATAGCGTGAAATTTAGGCTGAATTACTGATGTTTGTCATAGCGTAGGATACAAAAAGGCTTTTTAGTAGTATGCTCTATTTACATATAAATTAAATCGTTATTTTTCTTGAGTTTTATTATGTGAAATAGATTTAAAGCTAAGATGATAGGATAGGCAGGGTCAAATTCGAACCATCTATAACCAAAGTTTGCACGTCCTCCGAATTTGTGGTGGTTGTTGTGATAGCTTTCTCCAAACATTAGAAAATCGAAAGGCAATAAATTTTTTGCAGTATCATTTACTACAAAATTTACATAGCCATATTTATGCGCAAACCAATTAATGACAGCGCCGTGCACAGGTCCCATTAAGAAGTGGATTGGAAGTAATAAAAACATCCACCAATGCGTAGCGTATTCTATATAAAATAGTGAATACGCAGTACCCCATGCTACACGACCCATCCAGTTGTCGCCTATTTTTTCAATAAATTTAAAATACGGAACACCTTTCTTGAATTTTGGATCAATATCGGCCCTATCATGCAATATGTCGTTGTATATACTTTTGGTTTTCCACATCATGTCAAACAGATTGGTAGAATATTTTGGGGAATGAGGGTCTTTCTCTGTATCGGCAAAGGCATGGTGCATTCTGTGCATTACGCCATAGGCATAAGGACTTAGAAAAGAGGAGCCTTGGAAGAGCCACGTTAAAGTATAGAAGAATTTTTCCCAAAACTTATTCATCGTAAACATTTGATGGGCAGCATATCTATGAAGAAAGAAGGTCTGTACAAAGAGTGATAAGTACCAGTGACAAACAAAGAAGATTATTATTATCATTGCGTTTATATAATTGTTTGTACAAATGTACTAAAGTGAATTTTTAGAAAAGATGAGAAAAATCATTTTTTCAACTGTCGATTCTCATAAAAACAAGAAGTTGTTTAGGATTACTTTGCAGAAACAAAAATATAGATGAACGTCATTTTTATTCTGATAGCAATAAGTATGTTAGTAGCAGGGTGCTTCCTTGGGGCGTTTATTTGGGCGGTAAAATCTGGGCAATACGACGATGATTATACCCCTGCAGTTAGAATTTTATTTGAGGACAAGATAAAAAATAAAAAGAAGTAGTATATGAATAATAACTTGGAGCGTTTTTCTTACGACAATACCATCGTTCGGAATTTTACAATTGCCACCGTAATATTTGGTATTATCGGAATGTTGGTAGGGCTTACCATTGCATTGCAGCTGGTTTTTCCTATCTTAAATTTTGCAGATTTTGGAAGTTTTGGTCGTCTAAGGCCGTTGCATACCAACGCTGTTATTTTCGCATTTGTGGGAAACGGTATGTTTGCGGGTATCTATTATTCTTTGCAACGACTCTGTAAAACTAGGATGTACAGTGATGTGCTTTCCAAGATTAATTTTTGGGGATGGCAATTGATAATTTTGTCCGCAGTAGCTACGCTACCTTTGGGGATTACGTCAAGTAAGGAATATGCTGAGTTGGAATGGCCTATCGACATTGCAATTACGGTGATATGGGTACTATTCGGTTGGAATATGTTTGGTACAATTATTAAAAGAAGAGAGAAACATTTGTATGTTGCTATTTGGTTTTATATAGCCACAGTAGTCACTGTAGCCGTGTTGCATTTGGTAAATTCCTTTGCATTGCCGGTTACGCTGTTCAAGAGTTATTCGTGGTATGCAGGGGTGCAAGATGCGCTTGTGCAATGGTGGTATGGGCACAATGCGGTTGCATTTTTCCTTACCACACCGTTTCTAGGCTTAATGTATTATTTTGTGCCTAAAGCGGCAAATAGACCCGTGTATTCGTATCGGCTTTCTATTATACATTTTTGGGCGTTAATCTTTTTATATATCTGGGCTGGCCCTCACCATTTGTTGTATACATCATTGCCCGATTGGGCGCAATCGCTAGGGGTTGCATTTTCAATTATGCTTTTGGCTCCGTCGTGGGGAGGTATGATAAATGGGCTGTTAACATTGAGAGGTGTTTGGGATAAAGTAAGAGAAGATCCCGTTTTAAAATTTATGGTAGTGGCTATTACCTGCTACGGTATGGCAACCTTCGAAGGTTCGATGCTTTCGCTTAAAAATGTCAATGCCATTGCTCACTTTACAGACTGGATTGTAGCACACGTGCATGTTGGCGGATTAGGATGGAATGGCTTTTTGCTTTTTGGAATTTTATATTATTTAATTCCAAAAATGTATGACACAAAATTATACTCACTCAAGCTTGCTAATTTCCATTTTTGGATTGGTTCGTTAGGTATTATTTTTTATGCACTACCAATGTATTGGGCAGGTTTTGTACAGAGTGCCATGTGGAAAGAGTTTACGGTAGACGGCGTACTTGCTTATCCAAATTTTTTGGAGACAGTGACGCAACTTAAATCAATGTATTTCTTGAGATCGGTAGGTGGATTATTATTTATTATTGGCACGGTAGTAATGGCTTACAATTTATTTAAAACAGCAAAAGCAGGTAAATTTATTGCCAACGAAGCAGCAGAAGCACCGCCATTATTGAGCGATAATCATGTACATAAAGGAGAGCATTGGCACCGATGGATTGAACGAAAACCAATACAGATGTTGGTGTTCAGTTTGATTGTAATATTAATAGGAGGGCTGGTAGAAATGATTCCTACGTTTCTTGTTAAATCAAATATTCCTACCATTACAAGCGTAAAGCCTTATACTCCGTTGGAACTAGAAGGGCGTGACTTATATATTCGAGAAGGGTGCAGTAATTGTCACTCGCAGATGGTTCGGCCATTTAGATCGGAGAAAGTGCGTTATGGTGAGTATTCTAAAGCAGGAGAGTTTGTATACGATCACCCATTTCTTTGGGGTTCAAAAAGAACTGGTCCAGATTTGCACCGTATAGGAGGCAAGTATCCCGACTCTTGGCATTATAATCACATGATGGATCCGGAACTTACTTCGGCAGGATCTATTATGCCTCCTTACGCTTTTATGCTAGAGCGAAAACTAGATGTTTCTCAAACGGCAAATAAAATAACAGCAATGAGAACATTGGGTGTACCGTATCAAAATGGATACGAAACGATTGCGGTAGAAGACCTAAAAAGCCAAGCAGATAAAATTGCGGCGAATTTAGCAAAGGATAATATCCGTACGGCAAGTGACAAAGAGATTATTGCAATGATAGCCTATCTACAGCGTCTAGGTACTGATATTAAAGCAAACAAAGATACGTTAACTCAAAAATAAACGAACATGCTTAAGTATATAAAACAACACATGAGTAGTATTTCAGGGATAGAAATTTACCCGCTCATTTCCTTTGTTATATTTTCTTTGTTCTTCGTTTTAGCCACATGGTTGATTATAAAAGCGGATAAAGAACATATCAAAAAGATGGCAAATCTTCCATTAGATAAAGACGGTTTAGTTAATTAAAGTTTTAATGCATATAAAAATGAAAAATAAAATAGCTTTTATTGGTACTATTCTGTTGAATTTTCTGACATTAAATAGTTTTGCCCAAGATATGCAACAGCCTGTAGTGCAGTCTGAATCTAGTATGTCTAGCGTAGTCTTGATTCTAGTGATTACAGTTTCGGTCTTAGTATTATTAGTATTAATTTATGTGCTTTATGCATTAAGCGTATTTATTGATTCGGCCAAAAAGACCGGCGCGATGAAAGGGGCAATTGCGCTAATGCCTCTTACAGGTGCTGTGCCAATAGAGCGCGACCACGAGATTATGCTCGATCATAATTATGATGGTATTAGAGAATTGGACAATAATTTACCAACGTGGTGGGTATATATGTTTTATGGGACCGTAATTTTTGCCGTATTTTATATGTGGTACTATCATATTTATGGAACAGGAAACATCCAGGAGGAAGAATATAGTAAAGAGATGGCACAGGCAGAAATTGACTTGAAGATGTTTGCAAGTAAAGTAGATGAAAATTCTGTTGTGTTACTTACCGATGCTGTAAAAATAAAAAATGGAGAGACGGTGTTTCAATCCAATTGTGTTGCCTGTCATGGAAAGAAAGGCGAAGGAGGAGTAGGGCCAAATCTTACCGACGATTATTGGCTACATGGAGGTGATATTAAAGCGGTATTTAAATCTGTGAAATTTGGAATTCCTGCCAAAGGGATGATTCCATGGCAAGCAAGTTTAAGCCCAGTACAAATTCAAGAAGTATCTAGTTATATACTTAAGATTAAAGGGACAAACCCTCCCAATCCTAAAGCACCGCAAGGAGACTTGGTAAAATAAAAAGATGAAAAAAGGGGGTGATACTACTAATAGTGATTCTTTTCGTGATTCAATTTCTACCGTAGGGAAGGATGGGGAAAGGGTATGGATTTACCCCAAAAAACCAAATGGCAATTTAACGAAATACAGAGGCTATGTGAGTTATACGTTATTAGCTATTTTCTTTGCTGCACCATTTATAAGAATTCAGGGCGAGCCCTTGATTCTTATAAATGTTTTAGAGCGCCATTTTGTTTTTTTTGGAGTAGTTTTTTGGCCTCAGGACTTTCATATATTTCTGATTGGCATGATTACTTTTGTGGTTTTCATAGTGCTTTTTACCGTAATTTTTGGGCGTATTTTCTGCGGATGGATTTGCCCTCAGACTATTTTTATGGAAATGGTATTTAGAAAAATAGAATATTTCATAGAAGGCGATTGGGGTAGTCAACAGGCGCTCGATCGAGCACCGTGGACGGGAATAAAAGTGGCTAAAAAATTGTCGAAACACACACTCTTTTTTATGCTATCATTTATAATATCGAATCTTTTTTTGACCTACATTATAGGGACTGAAGAATGGTGGCATATCGTGACCGATAATCCAGAAAATCATTTAGGAGGCTTAGGGGCTATTTCGATTTTTACGTTGGTCTTCTATT
>JAYSUZ010000451.1:0-4996 GCA_043718845.1 Cytophagales bacterium | reverse complement strand
GGGAAAGGAGATTGGGTTAGTTTATATACATCCCAGGAACTAAAACTACCCGAACCAATTATTGAGGTAACATTTATATTACACGTAGTTCCAGTGATACCACTCGTTATTGTTGCAAACATAACATTGGAGCCACTTACAAGTTTAATGTTAGAAGGTATTCCATAAATACCAGTATTCGCTACCGTCAATACTTTAGCTCCAGTACTCACAGTGAACGTTGAAGTCGATATTTCTGTAAAGGAAAGTGCTTCATAAGAAGTTGTATGTCCACTCACACAGATATCACCAGCGCTGTTTACCAATATTCCTGTTCCGGTTTCATTACCATCGCCACCGAGGTAAGTGATATAGTCCATGGTAGTACCCGCAGCATTTAGACGAAAAACGTAGGAGTCTGTACCGTTGTTGTACGTTTTATCGTAGCCATTTGCAGAGGCACCCACAGGAAAAGAAGCACTTGTCCATCCTGTGCCTAATACCCTTCCGGATGGGTCTATACAAGTAGATTCTATATAACCATCGTCTGAGCCTCCTGCTCCAGTGCCAATATAAGTAGACCACTCAATTGTAAAGGGATCAATAACCAACTCTTTTGTATTGTCGTAGTTTCCTTTTATCTCAAACCCTATTGTTTTATCGTCGAGTTTGGCATATACTACTTTTACTTCTTTTTTTACTCCTTTTATGAGTTGATAAGAATAGGGTTTTTTGTCGTACAACATTCCCCACTCAATATTAATTTCAAGCTCTCCTTTACTATTAATTTCCAATTGCTGTGTGTTTTTGTAGGCCATCTTGATTTGTTTTACATCAGCCCTGGGAGCAAGAACGTAATCGTATTTCAATTGATTGCTTTTGTTGTAATATACGAGGTCTATACCTTTATACAACTTAGTGTATTTTATTTTTTGAAAACTAGGGATGTCGGTAATAAAACGATTTGGGTCGTTTCCTTTTAAATAATTTATTTTTGTAACTTGCTCTTCCGATCCTGTCATAAGAACATCTTTATTACACCCTACAAACTCAATAGAAAAACCAATACTGTTTTTACGTTCTACTTTGGTTAATTTTTCTTTTTCAGTTCCGTTTACATTAAAGTCTGCGTCTCTTAAGCCACCTCTTTGAAAACTAAAGCCAATTCCATTGGTAGCAAAATACGCTGCACCGCAAAATGCTTTGGAGTAGAATTTTACGTTATCTAATTCGGGAAAATAGAAATTTTCAAACCGCTCTAATTGCCCTTTATTTTCGGTGAAGGAGATATTGGCCTTTAATAATTCTTGAAAAGGGATTCTTTTACTGGAAGGGTTTTTATAAATATCTGTAGTAGTTTGGGTTACTATTTTTTTTGTACGCTCCAAGGGCGTTTTTTCTATTGTAGACTCACTAAAACTTGGTTCATTTGAGATAGAATACAAAAGGGAAGCTTCCTGTTTCTGAGTCGAAACTACTGAAAGTTGTTCTTTTTTAGGTGTATTACAAGCATTAAGCAACGCTAAAGACAATAGTGTTAAAAAAATTGGAGATGCTTTTTTTTTCATATTTTTTATAGGATATATCTAATTAATAGAGTTTACGTTTTTTTTAGGTAAAGAGTTACTTGTATATTTCGTTGAGGTACGTTTGATTTTGAAAATTCATCTATTAAACATTGTTAAAAAAAGGATACAAAGCAATCTAATATTGAAATCAGCTAAGTTTAATTATCTATAATTCAGTATATTGTATTATTAATTTACACTTAAGAAACAATCGAACTAATTATTAAAATCCTTAATAACAACCAAAAGGACAATTTTGACTCTTTGCGAGAAGGGTACATTACAGTTAAAAAACAATATAAAATTCGCTACAAAGCGTTTTCTAATTGTTGGAATGCATAAAAAATAGCCTATACCTAAAAGAGTTTACTTTTTAGTATATAAATTTACAAATAATTAATTAAATTTAAAAAAGATGACTTTAGTATAAATTTTCATCTCTTTATTCATGATGATAAGGTTCCCCTTTCTGTATCGTCATGGCACGATACAGTTGTTCTATAAAAAATAAGCGTACCATTTGATGTGAAAAAGTCATGGCCGATAAGGAAATTTTGAAATTGGCTTTTGCATATACCTCAGGCGAAAAACCATAAGGTCCACCTGTTATAAAAACGATTCTTCGGGTACCGTTATTGATATGCTGGGTTAGGTATTTAGAAAAATCGATCGAGGTAAATTGTTTTCCTTTTTCGTCTAAGAGTACAATGAAGTCGGTGTTTTGTATTTTTGATAAAATAACGGCACCTTCCTTTTCTTTTTGTTCTTCTTTACTTAATGCTTGGGTGTTTTTAAGTGCGGGGAGATAAATTGTTTCAACCGATAAATAATGTTTTAATCTTTTTTCATATTTTTCAATTCCAGTGATGATATAACTATCTTCTGTCTTTCCACAATGAATAAGGAGTACTTTCATGTTTAAAAATTACTTCTTTTGAATTGGCGGTCTACATTAGGGCAAGGCATAGGCCGATGTCCCTTTTTCCCTTTTCTATTGGATTTGTCTGTTTGCCATTGATAAAGGATTGAAAGCTCGTGTGCACCACCTGTGAGCCCTGAAAACTGAGAAACTACAATGTCATAACTGTAGCCAAAGGTGAGTCCATTGGCTTGAAGTCCCACCATAAGTACTAACGATTCGGCATTTGTAAAACCTTTTCCATATTTTTTAATAGGGAGTCCTCTATACCACAATCCAGCCATAAACGGGTGGTGTGTAAGGTAAAGCCCAATATCCAGCTGATCTGCAGGACCCTGCATTTTATATAAGAAGGTAGGTGTAATACTAGTTTCCCTTACCGGAGCCCCCCACGCTATTTGTCTTTCTTGTAGTACAAGCTTATACCCACCTATCACACTCCATTTTATAGGGAGATGAAGGTTGCTTTGAGTACTAAAAGATTGATTAGGTCTGTTGAGATGATGGGCGGATAGTCCAAGCCAGAAATTACTATTGTAGGCTACAACTCCCGATGAAATGTCTGGATAAATATAACTTTTTACATTGGTGGCTAAGATATCGGAAGAAGCGCCAGCCGAAGTACCATCATTAAGGAGTTGGTCGCCGAAGATTGATTTGCTGAAGTCAAAATCACGTATTCCTAAGCCGGCTTGAACACCAGTTTTTAGAGTCCATTGACTGGAAATATTCAATTGGTAGGAGTAGAGCGCACTAAGTTGAGTAGAACTGAGTTTTGAATTTCCTTGAACATCTCTATTAATCAACAATCCTAATCCACTTTTTTTTTTGTAATAATCGTGGTCAACCCAAGCTGAAAATGATTTGTAGGGATCGCCAAGTCCAGGCCATTGAAGTCTATAATTGGTACCCACTCGGGTGTCTAAGCCTGCACCTGTAAGCGCAGGGTTTAGGTAAAGTGGAGCGTTGTAATATTGAGATAATTGAGTATCCTGAGCATAAATAGCGACGCTCAAGAAAGAAACAACTAAAACAAGGATAATTTTAACCATACGATTACGAAACGACCAAAGGGGATTTTTATGCTATTTACAACTATAATCTTGAATTGGGGAGTCTTTATTCTTATGGAATAAAGTTGCAGGCTTCCAGAAGAGAGTCCACTATACGATCAGCAAATACAGATGTAGGAGTTCTGTGTGGAATGAGAAATGTTTTTAACCCTATTTTTTTTGCAGGGATCAAATCTCGTTCCGTATCCCCAATCATGAAAGAGGTATTAATATCGATATCGAATTTAGCTATTGCTTTTTCGAAATATAACGTTCCTGGTTTAGTACCCAAGCTTTCGGTTTTTGTATGGTGATGGGGACTATAGTAATGCTCATCAATAAGGTTTCCTGTTTTTTCTTGTAAGTAACGAAAGCAATTGAGTACATCTTCGTCCTTATATACCCCTTTGGCTATACCTGATTGATTTGTGATAATTACTAGTTTATAACCTCTATCTTTTAATATTTTAAGTGCTTCCGGAACGCCAGGCAAAATAATAAAAGAGTCAATTTTCCAAGTGTAATTAACATTGTCGACGTTTAACACTCCATCTCTGTCGAGAAAAACACATTTGTTCACGGTTTAGTTGGCTTTAGTTAATTTCATTGTCGTATATTCTCCATCCACAAGCGTAATAAGCCAAAATTCTTTATTCGTAAGCTTAAGAATTGTCCAACGTGGTGTTTCTCCATTACTGTCAACACTAAATATAGGAGGGTAATTATTGTAATAACCGGAATAATTAGTAAGGTACATTTCCATTTGATCGTTTTCAAAAAACGTTACATATCCTGATAATTTATAACGTGTAGAAGGTGTAGTAGATTGGTCTGTATAGATTTGATCGTAAATAGTTCCTGACGCAAAACCACTTTTAGTGTTGAAATTATAACTGAACGCACTTTTATTGTATTGATTGGTAACGTCAATTTTGTTCGTAATAATTTTTTCTAAATTCCATTGACCGTTACTTATTCTATTTTTAACAGTTCTAAAAGTTATGAATTTAGGTCCTTCATCGTATTTTCTACATCCCAAAAACAACGTAGAGAAAAGAAGGATAGCAATAAAAAAGGTTGATTTTTTCATGAATTTAGCAAATAATTGGTTTTAGACGCTAAGATGACGGAAAAAAAAATAATATCAAAGGAATAAGGCGTTCAAATGCATATATAAAACAAAACCCCGATAGATTCGGGGTTTTGTTTTATTCTAAAGCGCTGTTATTAATTAACGAATAAATAACATCTCTCTGTATTTTGGTAGAGGCCAATCTTCGTCGTCCACAATCATCTCTAATTTATCAACGGCGTAACGAATGGTTTCAAATTTAGATTTTACATCATCACAGTACGAAATAGCTTTAGCACGGGTATCGGCCATGTTGTTGGCTTTTTTCCTAGCTTCCGTCATTTTGTTGATTTCCGTAAGAATCGTAGAAGTATGTTTCGATATTTCTTTGATTGTTTCAATAACC
>JAYSUZ010000046.1:0-2108 GCA_043718845.1 Cytophagales bacterium | reverse complement strand
ATAAGGGAGCGTGCGGATAAATTTTACCGTTACTTTCTGAAATTTCAAATACAGTTTTAGTTGTCGGTCTTCGGTGCGTATTATTTTTACTAGACCGTAGTCTCTCACCAACAGTCTTTTTAAGGTAGTAGAGATTTCCCGTACAGAGGGTTCATTTTTTCGAACGAGTTTAGGACCAAAAAATTTATCCAAAAACGTTTGTATAAAATCTTTCTAGCCCTTGCTGGCGTCTCGCCAGCAAGCAATGCTGTACTGAAATGAAATTTGATATAATTCGTCTAAATGAAATAATGCCTTGCTGGCGAGACGCCAGCAAGGGTAAAAAAACAGTTCGGATGATGAACATAGTAGTGATGAAATTTTTGTAATGAAAGTGGAGCAAAGGGTCTCATTCGACAAGAGTCAGGCGAGTGCAGATTTCTTCAGAAGCCTTTCTCTTTGTAGACTGGAGGCACCGAATTGCGCACCACTTTGTTGAAAATTTGCAAAATTTAGAGGGTTTTAATTATTATAAAAATACCAAAAAGATAGTACAAAAGTCGTAAAATTTGCTTACCTTAGTTAATATAAGAAAAAAAAGAATTCCATATAATTGATGGATATGAATACACAAACAGCACAATCACAAGTATTTTTAATGGCATTTCAAACATTGTCAGAAGACGCAAAAAAAGAAGTATATCAAACATTGAAAGAACAACTTGACGATACAATTGATTTTTGGGACTCTATTACAGAACAAGAAAAAAAAGATATTAATGATGGGTTATCTGATATTGACTCAGGAAAAACAACATCTCATAACCAAGTAATGAGCGAAGCGAAAGCATGGTTAAAAAAATAGTCCAATAGGTATACTATAGTGGCCTTATTTTATCCCCAAGGGATTACATATTTATTCTAGCCCTTGCTGGCGTCTCGCCAGCAAGCAATGCTATACTGAAATGAAATTGATATAATTCGTCTAAATGAAATAATGCCTTGCTGGCGTCTCGCCAGCAAGGGCGAAAAGATCAGATTTCGTCGTACTCTTTTGGACATCCTCTATACTTGGGGCTGAATAATAAATCGTCTTTTTATAGGCTCGAAGCCTACTCATAAGATAAATTCGGAGCCAACCATCGTTCAATAACCTCCAACGGCATATCCTTGCGTTTGGCATAGTCCACCACTTGGTCTTTCTCTATTTTCCCTAAGCCAAAATACTTAGCTGATGGGTGCGCATAATACATACCACTAACAGCAGAAGCGGGATACATGGCAAAATTTTCGGTAAGCGTAATCCCAACATTCCGTTCTACGTCCAACAAATCAAACAAGGTACGTTTCTCGGTATGGTCTGGACAAGCAGGATAGCCCGGTGCAGGACGGATACCGATGTACTCCTCTTTAATTAATGCTTCGTTGTCCAACGTTTCATTTTTGGCATAACCCCAAAGTTCTCTTCGTACTTTGGCATGCAAACACTCTGCAAACGCCTCTGCAAAACGATCGGCAATAGCTTTAATCATGATGGCGTTGTAATCGTCGTGGTCTTTTTCATACGCTTTTGCCAGTTCATCGGCTCCAAAAATTGCCACCGCGAAACCACCAATAAAATCTTTTATGCCTGTTTCCTCCGGAGCTATAAAATCCGTCAACGAAATATTGGGAAGATTAGAACCCTTTAATCCCTGCTGACGTAAATTGTGGAATACTACATGTTTCTTTTTTCTACCCTTGTCGGAATACAACTGAATATCGTCTTCCCCTTTTCTAACCGCAGGATACAAGCCTACAGCAGCTTTAGCAGTAAGTAGTTTTTTGGCTACTACTTCTTTTAACAATTTTTGAGCATCGTTGAATAAGTCTGTAGCCTCTTTTCCTACGACCGAATCGGTCAATATTTTTGGGTATTTTCCTGCCAATTCCCATGTTTGGAAAAAGGGCGTCCAGTCGATATACGGAACTATTTCGGACAATGGATAAGAATGATTGTATTTGTTGCCAATAAAACTAGGAGCAGTCGCTACTGTTTCCGACCAGTCTATTATTGTTTTATTTTCACGTGCTTTTTCGAGCGTAACGTAATTTTTATCTTTCTTACGTCCGGCGTGGTCTTCACGAAG
>JAYSUZ010000450.1:0-11868 GCA_043718845.1 Cytophagales bacterium | reverse complement strand
GGAAGCCATAATCAACAAGGTTTATTTTTCGAGAACGGTCGCCGCCCCACATTGCTCTTACTTGTGGTATGGTCACGTGGCTTTCGTCAATAACCATCAGGAAATCGTCGGGGAAATAATCGATGAGGCAATACGGTCTTGAGCCTTTATCGCGTTTGTCGAAGTAACGCGAATAATTTTCAATCCCAGAGCAGTAGCCCAGTTCGCGCATCATTTCGATGTCGAACTCTGTACGTTCTTTTATTCTTTTTGATTCTAGAAATCTTCCTTCACTTTCAAAATAAGCCATCTGCGCTACCAAGTCGTCTTGTATTTCTTGGATAGCATTGTTCATCGAATCTTTTCCAGTTATAAAAAGATTGGCAGGATATATCGTGATGGACTCTTCTGCATTCATCTGTTTGCCGCTTATAGGGTCTATGCGGTACAACTTTTCTACATCGTCGCCAAACATATAAATACGGTAGGCATAATCGGCGTAGGCAGGGTAGATGTCAATAGTATCGCCTGTAACACGAAATGTTCCTCTTTTAAATTCAGCGGTAGTTCTGTTGTATAATATTTCTACAAAAGAATAGAGTAATTTATTTCTACTTATCTGGTCTCCTATTTCTAGGCGAACCACACTTTTTCCAAATTCTTCAGGATTTCCAATACCATAAATACAGGACACCGAAGCCACCACGATCACATCTCTTCTTTTTGTAATCAAGGAAGACGTAGTAGCCAAACGCAATTTTTCGATTTCTTCATTTATCGAAAGATCTTTTTCTATGTATAAATTTGAAGAGGGAATATAGGCCTCAGGCTGGTAGTAATCGTAGTAAGAGATAAAATACTCGACAAGATTTTCGGGAAAAAATTGTTTGAATTCTCCGTACAACTGCGCTGCCAATGTCTTATTGTGGCACAAGACAAGGGTAGGTTTATTTACTTCCTTGATTACGTTGGCCATGGTAAATGTTTTCCCCGTCCCAGTAGCCCCCAGCAATACCTGGTGTTTGTCGTTTCGATTTAGTCCATCCACCAGTTTTTGAATAGCCTTAGGCTGGTCGCCAGTGGGTTGGAAAGGGGAATGGAGGATGTAGTCAGACATTTTAGAATGCTATAAAACAACAGTTAGGTTGTTTTTGCTTACTAATTTAGTGTGTTCGGAGGACTTTAAAAAGGCATGGACAACATATATATTTTCCCTACCTATAAATTCCATATTTCCCAAGCTTTCTCCGCTTGCAGATGAAGCATTTCTAAGCCATTTTTAGTTTTAGCGTCTCTTTCTGCACCTTTTTTCATAAAAGTAGTTTCCTCGGGGTTGTAGACTAGGTCGAAGAGGAAATGCTCGGGTGTTAATAAATGGTAAGGGATATCAGGGCAGGTTTCTACATTAGGGTACATCCCTAGCGGAGAAGTGTTGATGATTAATTTGTGTTCGGAAAGGATTGTTTTGTCTAGTGCTTCGTAAGAGAAATTAGCACCTTCTTTTTTTCTAGAAACAAAATGAAAAGGAATATTCAAGTCTAGAAGAGCCGCTTTTACCGCTTTGGCAGCACCGCCAGTGCCGAGAATAAGTGCTTTTAACTGCTTTCTTTCTCCAATAAGATTTAATAACGATTGGCGGAAACCATAATAATCAGAATTAAATCCTTTAAGTTTCCCATTCGTTATTTTGATGACATTTACCGCCCCGATTTCTTTTGCAGCCGCATCAATTTCATCAAGGTATTGGATCACATTTTCCTTATGCGGAATCGTAACATTCAATCCGCGCAAATTGGGATTATTTTTTAGTACGTCGAGTATTTCGCCGGCTTCTTTTATTTCAAAAAGTTCGTATTTTGAATTCTTAATATTTTCTTTCTCGAATTTCTCGGTGAAGTATTTTTTGGAAAAAGAGTGTGTAAGGGGGTAGCCGATTAGGCCGTATAGATTATTCATATTGATAGTCGAATGTTTTAAGAGTTTATAAATTACGCCAGAGTTTTTCTATATTCAATAAACTCCTTGTTATACATATCATTGAAATCCATTTTTATATTTGATGGATATTCGGGGGAATACTTTAGTAGAAGATCCTTAATACCATCTATTTGACTATTAGAGAAAGATACATTTTCTGGATAGCTTTTGTCATATATCTTCGCCCCCTCTTCAAAAGATGGAACTTTTCCTTTAAAATAACTAGTATAAAAATATTCTAGTTGGGCTTTGTTACTGAATCTCATATTAATAGTATAGAGATAATCAAATATTTCATCGCCATAAACTCTGAAATACCTATGGATTATAGGATTTTCCGACTTAAGATTTTCAATTTCAATCATCATTTTTTCAATCCAGAATGATTTGCTATTAAATATATTCGCTTCAACAGATAACTCTATTTGAATCACTACTAGAAAAATGGCTATGAGTGCAAAACAAGAAGCTGCAATATTATTAAGAGGCGAAAATACTTGAATTAACTTAAGCATACCTCTATAGTCAAACAAAAAAGTATAATTACTCAATAACTCGAAGCAAAGCAGACAGATTGATACCGAGAAAAGTATAAAAATAAAAATACTGCTGAAAAATAATACTTTGCTGAAAAATTTATAAAAAAAACGGTTTACTTCTCTATTCATATTCAATCCCTCTTGTTTCATTAAAATCAATTAATATCCTTGGTAAGGAGATATTCTCATCTTGCCTCTTTACCTTTATCGTTACCTCATTTATATAATTTGCTGTAGACATCGTATTCTCCTTATTCTCTTCTGGTACAATAAATTTCTCGAAATCAATCACAGGATTTTTACTATAGAGAGAAATTCGAGAGCCTATATGTAATGGAAATGTATTGCGCCCTTCGTCTTTACTTCTAGTTAAAGTGAAAAATAGTATAAGATTTTGAATTTCTTTACTACCCGTATTTATCGATAAATCAGGAAAACTAATTCGTTTTATATCAATAAATGAAAATGGAAATTCGAAAGATATTTTTCTTTCTATAGAATTATTATTTAGTTCAATTTGGGACATAATAGTACTACTATTTAATATTGTTAATTCACATTATTAAGAACACTACCAATTCGCAGATTCCTTTACTAAGTTCTCATGACTGATAATACGACCTTCTCTTATATCTACATTTGCCGTAATTGCTTTATTAAGATATTCCTCCTCCATTATTGGGTTTACCAAGATTTCGTTATTAAGCCCCGAAAATTCCTCAATAAATTTAATTTTTATTGATTGTAAGTTCATACTCGCATTCATATTCTACCGATATAACAACAAATAAAGAGAAAGTCAACTATTTCTTATCATGAAGCACATACCGAATATATTCCACAATTGGAGGTAAAATGGATAAGAATATTATTCCAAAAATTACCAATTCGAAATTTTTCTTTACGATTTCTAGATTACCGAAGAAGTAACCCAACATGGTAAGTCCTATTACCCAAAGCAACCCGCCAATGATGTTGTAGGAAATAAATCTTGTGTAGTTCATCTTACTTATCCCTGCTACGAAGGGCGCGAACGTGCGTATGATAGGAATGAAACGTGCAATAATGATGGTTTTGCCGCCGTGTTTTTCATAAAAGGCTTGAGCCTTTAAAATATGGTTTCTCTTTAGCAGCTTTAGAAATATAGTTCTGAAAATAGATTGTCCCGCTTTGGCTTGGAAAAATTCTTCGGAAAGCACTTTCTCTCCCAACGATTTCCCAATAAAATAATTCAACGTATCGCCTAAGAATGCTGCTATAAATAATAGTACCATAGAAGTGATAAGATCTAAAGAATCCGTTGCACAGTAAGCGCCTACCGTAAACAACAAAGAATCTCCAGGTAGAAAAGGCATTATTACAAGACCTGTTTCTACAAAGATGATGGCAAAAATAATGGCATACGTCCACATTCCGTAATCGGAAATGAACTGTCCAAGATATTTATCGAGGTGTAAAAAAAAATCTAGAATGCCTTTTATTGTTTCCATATATGAAAAAGAAAATCCTGTGAGCATTTTAAAATCCTCACAGGATTGTGTTGTAGATTAGTACTTATTTTTTATCAAGAAAATGATCGAAGGTATCGCTGCGAAGCCCTAAACGTAAGGTTTCTAGAGGTACGATGTCATTTGGCGCAATATTTCCTAAGTTTACATTAGAGTCTAATAATTTGATAAAGTAAACTTGTTGTTCTTTTTGAGGTGCTTCCCAAATTATTTTATCAGAAGGTATTTTTCTTACTATTTCTTCTACCAGACCAGACCTTACTTCACCCGAAGAGCGGAATAAACCAACATTGCCGCCTTCTCTAGCTTCGCCAATTACTTTCCACGCACCAGCGTCAAGTTCGGCTTGCATTTGTTCAATCCATTTGTAGGGAGCAATTATTTTTTCAGCATCTTTAGAGCCTACTTCAGAAAGTACCGTTACATGTTTGGCAAGCGTATGAATGTACTCGCATTTTTTTCCATGATCAAGGGTTATAGAACCGTCGGATACTTCAGCGTGCTTGATGTTGTATTTCTCAAGAAGTCTTAGGTAATCCTCAAATTGATTCCGGATGATGAAGGCTTCAAACAAAGTACCACCGAAATAAACTGGAATACCTGCCGAACGGTAAACTTCTAATTTCCCTGCAAGATTGGGCGTTACATAAGAAGTAGCCCAGCCTAGTTTTACGATATCGATATAATCGCCTGAAACTTCTATAAGGTCTTCTACGTCTCTTACACTTAGTCCTTTGTCCATGACCATTGTTAGGCCAGTGTTTCTAGGTTTACTTGTCCGCATTGGGACTTGAGTTAATGAATAGTTATTATACATGTTATTTTCTATACTGATCTATAATTTTTAACAGTGCTTTTTGTGTTTCCAATTTAGGAAAAAAATCAAACAGAACCTCATGTTTATCGAAATCTAGAACCAATCCATTTTCGAGGTACGTAAAGGCTTCTTTGTATCTGCCCGCATTTAAAAGGTATACCGTTGCTCTGTAATACAACTCTGCGCTCTCTGGCATTTCATCTAATGCACTTAATATTAGAGTTATAGCCTTTTCTACCTCCCCATTTTCATAATGAACGAACGACCAATTTTGCCAAACTTCTGTATTAAAAGGATCTAGCACACACGCTTCTTCGTAGGCCTCTAGGCACGAAACTAAATTTCCAATTTTATATTCTGCATTGGCAGTGGCGAGCCAATAAATCGCATTTTCCTTATCCAATTTCAATGCTTTTTTGAAAAAATGAATAGATTCATACGATTTATCCTGTCCTTCCAAGCACTTCCCAATCCCAAACCATGATTCGTGATAGAGGTTGTCGAGTTTTGTAGATTTCTTGAAAAATTCTATCGCTTTGGTAAATTTGCCCATTCTTTCGTAGCAAATCCCCAAATTGCAAAATACTTCGGCACTTGCGTCCTCTAATTCTTGTGTTCGATGAAAGTTCTCGATTGCTTTGTCAAAATTTCCGATACTCAAGTAGCAATTGCCCATGTTGAAATAAGCAGAGGAGAAATTTTCATTAATTGTTAACGCATATTCATACGCTTTAATAGAGTCGTCGTAGTTGCCTAATTTGAAGTAGACAATCCCCATATTATACCATGCAAAATCGGAATAAGGATCGTTGTCTATAAATTTCTGATAGAAGCCTACACTTTGCTCCAGCTGCCCTGTCACATCCAAACAATAGGCTAGTTCATAAAGCGCATCTTCATTATTAAGATTTAGGTCAATTGCTTTTTTATACGACTCTATAGCCTCGTCCAGCTTATCCCAATCCTGATAAGTCATGCCCATGGCAAAATAGATTTCATCTTTTTCCTCCACCATTTCCAATACTCTTTCCAAGTATTCTATGGCTTCTTCAAATTTCTCTTCTTGGCAAAGAATATTGCTTTTCAGCAAGATCACATCCGGTTCATTGGGCTGAAACAACTCTGCCTTTTCCAGCAGCTCCCAAGCTTCCGAAAATTCTTCTTTACGAATCAATAAATGAGCCTTTTGAATGAGTAATTCCGTAGAATAAGGATATTGCGACATAGCGATGTCGCAAACAGCAGATGCTTTCTTAAACTTATTTGTTTCTATATAATGTTCGACAATTTCTTCAAAGACATTTAGGTCAAAAAATAGATTTTCACCATTTTTTAGCATCTCTTCAAATCTCCTTACCGCCTCCTTACTGTCTTGATTATGCTTATATCTTTTTCCCATATTCATTAAACGAAAAGAACAAGAAATGTGTTATTGCTTTTATCAATTTGGTGAAATATTTGCCAAATTCCTATGCAATTTACTTATTTTTTATTCACATACCTGCTTATCAATTCCCTACACGTTTTATCGGTTGTTGCATTCAGCGGTAAAAATTTATATTCTAATAATTGTACAATTTTCTCATTTGAATATTCAAAGGAAAACGCGGAAAGTTTAACCGTTTCTTTCGTCAATAAAGGCTCCGTCGTTACAAATAACGCTCTCAAACGCTCTACCCTCCATACTATTTCAGCAAGTATTTTCCCTACTTCTATTGATGGTGCTTTTACGTTAAACGAACGTGCAATAGTGCTGAAAAGTTCTTTATAACGAACACTTCCTGCATTAAGTATAAAACGTTCTCCAAAACAATCGTTCCTCTCCAGCAATTTTACAATTATCGAAACTACATCTTCCACATCAACCACGTTAATATGGCCGTTTGTATAAAATTTATTTTTATTGTAAACGTATTGAAAAATTTTGGTACTCCCATTTTCCCAATTCCCAGGACCAAGTACTACCGAAGGGTTTACGATAAAGGCTGGTAGGCCTTCTTCTATTCCCCTCCATACTTCCAGCTCTGCCAAGTATTTTGATTTTGCATAGTGTGTATTCATTTCTGAATCTTCCCATAATGCATTTTCATTTATCTTAAATTCATCTTTCTTCCTCCCGAGTGCCGCTATAGAACTTATAAAACAGCATCTTTTAATCGAATTTTTCAATGCCGCATTTACCACATTGGCAGTCCCTTCTACGTTCACCCTATACATTTCATTTCTATTTCTTGGAGAGAAAGAAATGACCGCTGCCGCATGGATCACGGTATCACACTGCTCCATGGCTTTGTTCAGAATCTCTGTATCGGAAAGATCGCCTTCTATCCATTGAATGTAATTTTCTATATCTCGAACAAGCGATAGGTCGCTGGATTTCCTTCTTAATGCAAGTATTTTTTCGCCTCTAGAAAGCAAGTCCCGCGCTATACTACTTCCTATAAGGCCGTTACAACCGGTTATAAAAATCATACAGAAAGTGAATTATTAATAAGGGTGGGAAGTGCTTTTTTGTAATGTTTTGTTTTACGTGCTTTTTTCAATGCCTCAATATGGCGTATCCCGTGACAATCTGTACCGAGCATTTCTACAATACCGAGATCAATCAATTCTTCTGCCATCTTCTGAGCGCCTTTACTATAATAGCCCACCAACGAATTGATATTAACTTGTAAAACAACCCCCTTTTCGTAAATTTCTTTTAATACATCCGTATTGCCATGCCAAAATGTATACCGCTCTGGATGGGCTAATACGGGCTTATACCCTTGAGATTTTAAAATGAAAATGGCTTCATTTACATACGCTGAAGGATTGATGTAAGACAATTCAAACAATAAATAATTGTCGCCAAAGGTCAGTAGTTTCTCATTGTTATGAAGCCGCTCCATAAACCACTCATCTAGGTAATATTCAGCTGCGGCCTCTAACTCTATTTCTATCCCTTTTTCTTTGGCCACTTTTCTCAACTCTTCTAATTTTGGGAAAATAGTAGTAGGCGAATTTTTAAAAAAATCGCCCATGATATGAGGTGTAGCAATAAGTTTGCTATAACCCAACCGTTGCAACTCGCCCAACAATAAAAGAGATTCTTCAATGCTGTCCGAACCATCGTCTAGCAAATGTAAAACATGCGAATGCATGTCGATCAGAATTTCATTTTCAAGAGGCGCTTTTTCTTTGACTGTAGAAAATATATTTCTTAACAAACTCATGAACGCTTGAATAATTTTTGTAAAAACCCTTTCCCCGACTTGCTATCGCCTTCGTAATAGCCGTAACCGTAGCCATAACCGTAGCCATAGCCACCATATCCGTAAGTATTCATACCATTCATTGCATTTATCACTACCGAAAGTCTTGTAAACCCTCCATTACGGTACACTTTATTAATACTTCTTTTTACTCCTTTTTTGGAATAATTTGCACGCACTACGTAAAGCTGAACATCGGCTTTTTTCATGAGAAGAATACCGTCTGTAACAAGACCTACAGGAGGGGTATCCACGACCACTGTATCGTAAGTCACCAAGAGCTCTTCAATCATTTTGTCAAACTCAGGCCTTAAAATTAGTTCGGATGGATTTGGAGGAATAGGGCCAGCTGAAATAAAGTCCAAACTATCAATACTGGTTCTATGAACACATTCCGCAACCGTGTGCTTCCCTATCAAAATAGTACTTATGCCTTTTATATTTTCTTTGTCAAAAGCCAAATGCACTTTCGGTTTACGCATATCAAAATCCAGTATTACTACTCTTTGCCCTGACAATGCTATAATCCCTGCAATATTCGTCGAAACAAACGTCTTCCCCTCCCCTCCTACAGTAGAGGTTACCGTTATAACCCTCTTGCCTTTACTAGGACTCACAAATTCTAAATTGGTTCTTATCGATCGGAATGCTTCACTAATAGCAGACTTAGGACTTATGTCAACGACCAGTTTAGAGAACTCCATTTTATTTTTTTTGTATTCAGGAATTCCTCCCAAAACAGAAGCTTCAACTGATTTTTCCATTTCTTTCTGATTGGTAATCGTATCGTGCAGAAAGTAACGGAAGAAGATAAGCATAATCGAAAGAAATAGACCAAGCGCTACAGATCCCATATAAAGGAGTCGCTTGTTTGGATATATAGGAACTCTTACCTCCAAACCCGGAGAAAGAATAAGGAAATTAGGAATAGTACCTGCTTTGGCAATGCCAAACTCCGCTTGTTTCTCAATTAGAAGTAAATATATCTTTTCATAAAGTCCATAAAATCTTTTCAGTCTGACGAACTCTGTTTCTTTCGCAGGTAGTAATGTTACATTGTCTTCCAACTCTAAAAACTTTCCGTTCAGTAATGCTATTTGTTGGAACAGAATCTTTTTATTCTGAGCAATCAACTCCAATATTCCTTTGTTGATTTTCTCAATATTGCGGTCTTTCTGCCTAAGTACAAACGTATTTTCGTTCTGCGAACTTGCTATTTTATCCCTTTCTTGTATTTGCAGATTCAGACTTTTTATCGCTTCTACCAGTTGAGGATCGGGCAATTGGGAAAGGGAAGGGATGAATGACTTCAGGTCTTTATTCTGCATTATCATTTCTTCCAAGTCATTTAGAAAAGATAGCTTCGTTTTAAGGTTAAGCTTTTCATTGTCCAGCAATTCTATTTTGGACATAGCACGTCCGAAATCACTTTTTACGTCTACGGTTTTATTCTTACGAAAAAACGATTCCATTTTGTCCTCGGCTTCCTCCAAATCTTTTTCTGTTTTGGCTAGCGACAATTCTAAGAATTTTATAGTCTGCTCATGTGTCCTAGAGCGGGCGGCAATCGTTTCTTGTAAATAAACTGTATCCAACGCATTTACAATATCCTTGGCCTTTGAAGGACTGTAATCTTTGAACGCAAGCCTAATGGTACTTGCATCAAGATTCAAAATGGCGACAGAGAGGTTTTCTGCAATAAACCCAATCAATCTTTCTTTTGAATAAACTTGAAAATAATAGGGGACATTAAAGACATTAACATCAAACGTCTCCGTTTTCGTTATTCGGATAGCGTAATTAGGCTCTTTCTTTATCGTTTCTCCAAAATTGTAAACACCTACAATTTCTTTGTTGTACTTCAGTTCAAATTTATCTGCATCTAAAATCGTAACATCAAAAGGGGTGTCAAAATAGGCTAGATTCGTAATTTCATACTCCACTTTAAAAGGAGAGGTCTTGTATTGTTCTTCCACCAAAATTTTTCCATAGGCGAAATAACTTACCTCCAAATCCATCCGTTCTATGACCTTTTCTGCTACCAATCTCGATTTCAGGAATTCTAACTCCCCCGATATGGTCGTAAACTTAGACGCATCCTGAACATTTTCATCTTTAAAATTTTTGAAACCCAAAACTCCTGCGTTACTTTTAAGGTCAAGTTTCAAGATAGAAGAAGATTCATAAATGGGTTTCGTGTATCTATTAAATAAAAATCCGCCAAGCAATGCACTACCGATAAGAAGAATTACCCATAAAATACTTTTTCGCATCACTACCAAAAGTGTAGCGATATCGAAATCACTTAAGAAATCACCATAATCATCATCGCCTTCCTTGAACCGTTTTAGTATCTCTTCATTCTCAGAGGTATTATTTTCTGTTACCGCCATGTTATTTTGTCTATTTATTAAGATTCGCTATCAGCAGCACAGTTGTAATTACAGAAGTTATTAATGAAAGCACAGGGAATATATCTTGCAATACTTGAGGCAAATTTCTTCTTACTGGCTCTATGTATATAATATCGTTAGGCTCCACCTCTAAGGAGGCTTCCTTCATTCCCTCTATCGTTCTAAGATTTATGATACGCACGTCCGGTTTCTTCAAATCGCCACGAATCAACCTTATATTTTCTGCCCTAGCATCGTTAGGTATGCCTCCGTACAAGGCGATTACTTCTATCACACTTATATTGTCATCTATAAGAGGAATTACTTTCCCTCCCAATGCTCCCAAAACAACTACTCGCTTATTGGCAATTTTTGTATGTACAAATACATCGAAATAATACTTACTGTACTCCCTACTCAGCAAACTATCGGCCTCTCGCAGTGTATATCCTGCCAACTTTACGTCTCCTACCATAGGAAAAAACACCTTTCCGTTTTGCCTAACCAAGTATCTTATATCCTCCGTCGTAATATTATTTACTGAACTTGTTTTCGATAGTTCAAAATCTGGGTCTATTAAACGCTCTCCTTTGTTGGTATATACTTTTATACTTACGTAATCGTTATTTGCAATTATAAAATTTTTATCCGGATCAGCATTTGCCTTTTGCATCGAATCTGCCACATATTCATATTTTGTCTTAAACATGATATTCGATTTATATATTTTGCAGGAATATAAAAGTGAACTAAACAACAAAATAACCAGCCAGAATTTATTTATTTTCATTAAACCAAAATTATTTATTGAACTATATTTTTGTTTTCATTTTAAGCAGTGTACCTTTTCCTGATAAAATACAATTTAGAGTAGTAAGGTAGGTATTAATTACAATATTTTCATCAAAATTTGCTAATATGTATATTCTTGCATATTTCCCCATTTCCAAACGATCCCTTTCACTCAAATAGAATAGTTTTTCCATAGTAAGTGCCAAGTCTTTCGAATCTTTCACGTTGCACAAAAAGCCATTTTTCGTATCCACCACTGCTTCTTTGCAACCAGGCACATTCGTTGCAATCATTGGAATGCCACAAGCTCCAGCTTCCAATAAGGATCGAGGTGTACCTTCTCTATAGGAGGGCAGCACTACACAATCGGCTTGATGGTAATAGTCTGCCAAATTATTCGTAAAAGGATAATACTCTAACAATCCTTTCGCTTCCCACTCCTTTATTTTTGCGCTGTCTATTCCTAATTTTGCAACTTCTTCAATGGCTCCTAAAATTTGGAATCGTGCTTTTAGACCTTTATTTTTTAGTAATTTAATCGCTTCTACATACTCTATAATTCCTTTATCATAAAGCAATCGACCTACTAGTAAGAATGTAAATACTTTA
>JAYSUZ010000449.1:0-2321 GCA_043718845.1 Cytophagales bacterium | reverse complement strand
TGAAATTTATTTGGCTTAAAGCTGTTGGTGGATTATATCTTATGTATTTAACGTTTAGCTATTTTAAGTCTAAACAAACAGAGTCTACCGTTGACGATACGCTCAATAAACAAGAAAATAGAATCTACAAAATGCTTGGATCACTAGGTCCTTTTTGGTCTACAGTGGCGCTGGTAGAGGTAATGGATTTAGCATTCTCTATAGACAACGTATTCGCAGCAGTAGCCTTTACCGATAATCTTTGGCTGATAATGATTGGCGTATTTATAGGTATACTAGCCATGCGTTTCGTAGCTCAGAAATTTGTAATCCTTATCGAAAAATATCCTTTCCTCGAAGCTACTGCATTTATTGTAATTGGTGTACTTGGCGTTAAATTGGTCTTATCATTCGTGAGTGATTATTTCTTGAAAGGAACCAAATTCAGCGAAGTGTTCAATAGTGAGGCGGCAGATTTGGGCGTTTCAATACTAACCGTCGTAATATTTGTTGCACCAATTCTTACTTCTATCTTTTTAAATTACCCAAAAAGACCAATTAAATCAGAAACTGAAGTCAAGTAATTGAAGTCAATATAATTTCAAAAGCCTTCCTTATTAAAATGGAAGGCTTTTTTTATGTCGATATTTTTTAAATTAAACTTTCAATAAATTTTGAAAGTTTAAAAACTTTACTACCTTAGTACCATGAACTACGACGAAGCCAAACATAAATTCTTAGAAACCTGGGGTAAACTAGGCTCGGAATGGGGTATAAACCGTACCATGGCACAAGTACATGCCTTGCTTATCATCTCTCCAGAACCCTTAAGTGCAGAAGAAATAATGGAGGAATTAAGTATCTCTCGAGGCAATGTAAACATGAATGTACGCGAACTTATCGATTGGGATTTGGTAACGAAAGTATTGGTACCCGGAGAACGAAAAGAGTATTTCTCTGCCGAAAAAGATATTTGGGAAATAGCAAAACGAGTAGCCAAAGAACGCAAAAGAAGAGAAATTGAACCCGTACTAAAAGTCCTAGAGCAGCTGAGTAGAGTGGAAGGAGATAAAAAAGATATAAAAGTGAAAGAGTTTACTACTAGAATAAGTGAGCTCAATAATTTTGTTTCTAAAATGGATAAATCGGTCGATACAATGTTGAAAGCAGATGAAAATTGGTTTTTCGGTTCGATTATAAAAATGATTCGTTAAAAAAATTTAATCACAACTTTCATTTATTATTGAAAGTTGTGAAATGTATAGAATAATACTAACTATTATAACTATGAAAACACTTGAAAATCATATCCTCGTATACGACCGCGACTGTCCATTATGTACGCTATATTCTGGAGCTTTCGTTAATGCTAAAATGCTCGATACTAAAGGGCGTATTCCTTATACGGAACTAACAACACCGCTAAGAAAGTTGATTGATTTGAATAGAAGCAGAAATGAAATTGCGCTGGTGAATGTATTAGAAAATAAAGTCATCTATGGATTGGATAGTTTGTTGACTATTGTTAGTTATAATTTCCCATTCATGAAAAAAATAGCTCAATTAAAACCTCTTTATTGGTTTTTAAAAAAACTGTATGCTGTTATTTCTTTCAATAGAAAAGTAATAGCCGCGACTAGCAAAACCACTCTAGAAGGTGCGTGTATACCCGATTATAACCGCAACTACCGTTGGATTTTTATAGTACTATGCTCCATTTTTGTGGGCTGGGTATTAAATTTGTATGTTAGAAATATAACCTGCCTAAATCCTTTGGCGCCTAGTTTTTTTATGGAAGGATTTATTACCGTTGGTCAATTAGTTTTCCAAGGTCTTTTCGTTTTTTTTAGTAAAAAAGAGAAAGTACTGGATTACCTTGGCCACAATATGGTTGTCTCCGTTATCGGGGCGCTAGTTTTGCTACCCGCTATTTGGTGCTCTGAATTCCTGATAGATTGTTCCCCTCTTTTATATATTGGCTACCTCGTTCTCCCAATTTCCATAATGCTTTGGCAGCATATACGTAGGGTAAAACTACTGGGATTAAATTCAGGACTTACGATTAGTTGGCTTTTGTATAGGGCTTTTATAATAGTCATCTATTTCGTAGTTGTCTAAAAATAAACGATAATTAAAATTATAAAAATATGCGCTACCGAAAAATAATAATTGCAGGAGGTACCGGGTTTGTAGGAGAATTCTTTAAAGACTATTTTCGAACAAAAACCGATGAAGTAATAATTCTCAGTCGCTCTAAGGCAAGAATAGAAGGCAATGTATCTTATTTACAATGGGATGGAAAAACACTTGGCGATTGGAAAAATGCTTTGGAGGGTGCTGAA
>JAYSUZ010000448.1:0-2324 GCA_043718845.1 Cytophagales bacterium | reverse complement strand
TTTCATCTTTGTTTTCATAACGCCATGGGTTTTTACCTTTCCAATGTGCGAAAAAAGCTTTTTGTAAAACCTTAAGGTGCTCGTCTACGGCACTCTCTGCATAACGCTGCATACGAGAATCTATGGTCGTATATATTTTAAGTCCATCGGCGTATAGGTTTTTGTTGTTTTTTTTACACCAATCAAGAAGGAACTTATTTAACTCGCCTCTGAAATAAGTTGCATACCCATCGTTGTGATCTTCGGCAGTATATTTCAGTTCTATAGGGGATTGTTTATACTTGTCTGCATCGGCTTTGGAAAGTACTTTTCCTTCTACCATGAGTTCGAAAACGGTATTGCGCCTGTTGAGGCAGTTGTCGGGATTGGCACGCGGACTGTATAGGGTAGGGGCTTTTAAAACACCTACAAGCATTGCCGCTTGAGGAATGGATAGGCTATCAGGCGAAGTGCTGAAAAAGGTTTGCGATGCTGTTTTTATACCGAAAGAATTGCTGCCGAAATCTACTGTATTTAAATACATTGTAACGATTTCAATTTTTGTGTAACGCCTTTCTAACTCGATGGAAAGCATCCATTCTTTCGTTTTGGCAATCAATACATTTATAACCGGTACATAGCCTAAGAGGCCTTTGTCGGAGCGGGTTTTGAAAAGATTTTTGGCGAGTTGTTGCGTTATAGTACTGGATCCTCTTTTGTCCCCTTTTAGGGTATAATAGAAAATAGCAAAAAAACCTTTTAAGTCTATTCCTGAGTGTTCATAGAAACGAGTATCTTCCGTGGCAATGAGCGCCTTCACTACATTTGGTGAAATTTCATTGTAGGATACAGGGCTTCTATTTTCTCTGTAATATTTACCTAAAAGAACGGCGTCCGAAGAAAATATTTCAGAAGCTTGATCGCTGGTAGGGTTTTCAAGGTTTTCATAGTCGGGAAAACCTCCGAATAGGAAGGTTAAATTAAATCGAATCAGGACTGTGAGCAGGAAAAGATTGTAAAGTACAAATGAAAATATAGTCCAGCAGATTAGTGTAGCCTTGCCAAATTTTTGCTTGGTTAGATTCTCAAGAATTTTTTTTATACTTACCTTCGTCAACATCTTCCTATATTAAGTTAGAAAGTTAGTAAAAAACAATAAAAAAAGGTGTTTTTACATGAAAATTAAATTTCATAAAAGGGGGTTATGTAAGTTTTTGTTGAAATTAGATGCCGTTATAAAATTTTAAATTCTGTCCGTCGGTTGTTCTGACGACCTAGCTCTGTATCGTTGTTAGTAAGCGGCTGGCTACTTCCAAACCCTTTTGACACCATTCTTGATTTGCTTACGCCTTTAGTAATAAGGAAGTTCAGTACACTTAACGCTCTTGTTTCGGAGAGTTGTTGGTTTATTTTTTGATCGCCAATATTGTCTGTGTGTCCGGATATTTCAATCTTGAGGGCTGGGTTTTCAGTTAATAATTTCACCAAGCGTAAAAGTTCTGAAGTCGATTCAGGACGCAAATCGGCTTTCCCTAAGTCGAAAAAAATATTTCGCAGTACTACTTTTGTTCCTTGTTTGGCATCTGCTAGTTTTATTTCCTTTTTTATTTCTTTAAAGCCTTCTGTACAAGGGATATTTACGTTTTCGGAATGAAATAAATGTCCTTTCTTTTCAATAGCGATTCCATAATTTTTCCCGCAAGGTATTGCAATTAGATATTTCCCATCGTCACCATTAGACCTAACCTTACTTACAATCTCTTTTGTTACATTGTCGGTGATGGTTATTTCGGCCTCAATGGGAATGCCTGTGGTAGCGTCTTTAACCGTACCGGTAAGCAATTCAAGTTCTGGCTCCTTTGCGGGAATTGGCATTCGGATAGAATAAATATCCTGTTTGCCGAGTCCGCCTTCCTTGTCAGAGGAGTAGAAGCCTAGTTTTCCATCGGCGGAGAGTACGAAATAAATTTCGTCTCCCGCAGTATTTATTGGATAGCCAAGATTTTCAGGAGTACTCCAGCCACCTATCGCTGTTTTTGTACACTTGAAAATATCGTACCCACCCATTGAACTATGGCCTTTGGAGCTAAAGTATAATGTTTTGCCATCCGGATGTATGTAAGGAGCGTCTTCGTCGAATTCTGTACTAATTTCCAATTTCCTTGGTTTAGACCAAGCACCTCCTGCGGTGCGCCCGCAAACGTATATATCTCGGTTGCCTCCTGTACTCGTTGCAAATACAAAATAGAGCGTGCGGCCATCGGGAGAGAGTGATGCCGTGCTTTCAAATCCTATAGTATTAAAAGGTAAAGGCGCAGGTTTGGACCAGTTTTTCCCAGTGAGTT
>JAYSUZ010000447.1:0-5028 GCA_043718845.1 Cytophagales bacterium | reverse complement strand
CAAAACACCAATTTGGATTCATCATGGAAGCCTTCGAATATGGAGCACCACCACACGGTGGATTGGCATTTGGTTTCGACCGTTTGTGTTCGCTCTTTGGAGGCTCAGATTCTATTCGTGATTTTATCGCTTTCCCAAAAAACAATTCAGGAAGAGACGTAATGATTGATTCGCCTTCTTATATCTCGGACAAACAATTGGAGGAGTTGAGTATTGCGGTGAAGGAAGTAGTGAAAAAATAAAGGCCTGTGCACAATTGCTGATTTATTGGCAATTGTGCACGAATAGCTATTTCATTAGACTTGTTAACCATAATAGACGGCGTGCACGATGCCTTTAAATTTTAATTCCCCTCCAATTCATTGATTTTTAAAGTATCTTTGTTCGTAAACAATTTCCAACGACGACAATGATCCCGAAAATTTTAGAAAAACTTAAAATTAATTCTTTGAATGAAATGCAGCTCAGTTCAATAGAAGCCGCAGAAAAAGAATGTGATCTAATCCTTTTCTCTCCTACAGGCTCTGGAAAAACACTTGGATTTTTACTTCCTGTTTTAAAACGATTGAACCCGTCTGTAAAAGGCGTACAGGCTTTAATTTTAGTTCCTTCGCGCGAACTTGCTCTGCAAATAGAGCAAGTTTTCAAACAAATGGGTACAGGGTTTAAAGTCAATTGCTGCTACGGTGGCCATGCTATAAAAACGGAGTGCGACAATCTATCCGAAGCTCCGGCAGTATTGGTAGGTACTCCAGGGAGAATTACCTATCATTTACGCAGTGCAAATTTTGACCCAAGCACTATTCAAACACTCGTGTTGGATGAGTTTGACAAATCGTTAGAGTTTGGATTTCAGGAGGATATGTCCTACATTATTGCTCAACTTACAAGCCTATCCAAAAGAATATTAACGTCGGCTACCAAAATGGAATACATTCCTGATTTTACAGGAGTCAAAGAATACGTTGAATTGAATTTTCTTTCGGATACGCCTTTCAAGCTGAAAGGATTGAAACAAAAACTAGTAGTGTCGGAGGGTACGGATAAGTTGGAAACACTGTTTAAGCTTATCTGTAAACTGAACAACAAAACGACACTCGTATTTTGTAATCACCGAGATGCGGTAGAGCGGATCAGTGGTATCCTTTGGAATATGGAGTTGGCGCATGGCATCTTTCATGGTGGTATGGAACAAAAAGGCAGAGAAAAGGCACTGATAAAATTTAGAAACGGGAGTCATCGTATTCTTATTACAACAGACCTCGCTTCTAGAGGACTTGATATTCCTGAAATCGAGTTTGTAGTACACTACCAACTTCCCTTAACCGAAGACGCCTATATCCACAGAAACGGGAGAACTGCGAGAATGAATGCGACAGGTACTTCATATCTTATCCTAGCCGAAGAGGAGCGATTGCCAAAATTTATAAAGGAAAAACCAGCCAAAGAAACACTGCCGAATGATTCTAAAATCCCTGACAACAGCCCTTGGTGTACGCTGTATATAGCTGCTGGGAAAAAGGATAAAATAAATAAAGTAGACATCGTTGGGTTCTTAATGCAAAAAGGAAAATTAACCAAAGAGGAGCTTGGCCTGATTGAAGTGCTCGACAATGCGTCTTATGCCGCAGTACTGAGAACGAAGATGAGTGCATTGCTGGTCAATCTTAAGCACGAAAAGATAAAGAATCAAAAGATAAAAATGCAACTTTCAGAATAATCGCTACATTTTTCCGTTATAACTTCGAAATGATGAATCGTATTAAAAATATACTCCTGTTGCTTCTCACAGTTGGATCCTCTGTGGCACTATGCCAGCAAACTGCCGTAGAAATCGAGATGAAAGGCGGTAAGGCTCAAAATGTTTATGCTGTAGCGGATACTTCTGGAAACCTAGCGTATGTTTTTCAGGGGTCAAAATCTATCCAGGTTTCAATACTAGACGGTTCTTGTAAAGTAATAAATGAATTTTTAATAAAGAGGGCAGAAACAGAAAAGAAAAACGAGGTGATAGGCGCATCCTTGAGTGCTCAAAATCTTGTCGTGTATTTGTACGATGCCAAAGAACGCAATTTTGCATCGGTGGTTATGAATCGTTTTACGGGAGTTTATAAATTTAATCCAAGTATAGGCAAGCTATCCAAAACCGATCACGTCTTGAAGTCGTTTGAGATGGAGGGTGTTTTTTATGCTGTAGTTGTTCCCCAATTCAAAAATTCCATCGTCCTATACAGTGCTATCGAAGGAGATACATTTGAGATAAAAAACTATGAGGTGAATTTTCCTACGTTATATGCAAAATTATCTTCCAACAACGAAGCGCTGAACCAGAAGACAACAAGCCCAATAGGGATTGAAAAAATCAACTATGACATTGAAAATACCGTTATGTCCAGCCATTCAACAAAAAAAATGTATGCCTTCGACAATAAGATATACATGACTTTTGAAGAGCCTTCTCATACACATATAGTGGTCATAGACCCTAAGAGCAATGCGGCACTGTATAGGAAATTAAATTTTTCGTTGGATAAAGACAAAGAAGGAAAAGATATTGCGGCGACTCAAGGAAATTCCTTCTTATACAAAGGTGATTTGTTTCGGGCTACCTTTAACAGCAATCAATTAAATCTAATCGTTATAGATTTGACAACGATGGCGTCGTTAAAAAATTACAATATTTTCCCAGATCAAAAAATTTCCTTTATAAATGGCGTAATTAGAGAAGAGGGAGGCGGCTTTCAAGATAAAATTGTTAAAAATGAACAGGCTTATTTTAGGAAAATAAATAAAGGGGAACTGGCAATCTCTGTCAACGATTTAAACAATGGACAATACCTTGTTGATCTCGGCGCTTATGAAGAAGTAACGACGTATGCTTCGCCAACACCAAGTTTTGGCGGATTTCCGATATCTTCAGGTTTGAGTATTGGCATTTCAATGGGTGGTGGAATCGGTATAGGAGCCGGCGGTGGTGGTGGCATGGGATATGGCGGCATGGGCGGCTATTCAGGTGCAAGTCCTAACAGCGCTGGGGCAAGCACTACGAGTATTACTACTACGTATTTCCAGTCTTTACTAAGCGTTGAAGACCTATCCCCTATTGAAGGCAATGTACCTAAAACAATTCGAGAAAAAGTAAATGAATACGAAGAGGGTATTCTCAAAAATAATAATCCAGCGCTGTTGACCATACTGCCCATTTATAACGGCTTAATTCTCGGCTATTATGCCAAAGGAAAAACAAAGTATTCCTTAGTTTCATTTAAGCGGTAATAATTTTTTTTACTATTTTTTGTATCTTTTTTAGTAGTGCTGCATTATGCTTTCAAAACCTAAACAAGAAAGCGTATGGCAAGCAGAAATGAAACCCCAAGACAGAAGATGATCGGTATGATGTATCTTGTACTCACAGCGCTGTTGGCGCTACAAGTGAGCTCGGCATTGATCTATAAATTTCAAGCCTTAAATACAAGCTTGGAGAAATCCGTAGTTTCGACCGATGTTGCGAATAGACGAAGGCTCGCCGCAATAGCAGATCTAGTTGCCAAACGAGGGAAAAAAGTAGCAGAGGTACAGTTGTCCAAAAATGCAGGGGAGGTCCGCCTGAAAACACAGGAAATGCTTTTATTAATAGACGGACTAAAAAAAGAACTCATCGAAAAAAGTGGCGGATACAATGACGACGGCAGTTTCAAAGGGGCTACCGAAGAAACAGAAATCGAAGTGGTGATGATAGGAGCCAATGAAAAATCGGGCAAAGCCTATCTGCTCAAAAGAAAACTCGACGAATATGTAGCGTTTATGAACCGCTATTCTAAAACAGCATTTGACCCACTAGCACGCAATGCCAGCGAAGATACTACGCTCCGAAACAATGCCGATCAAAAAAATAAAGACTATGCCCATTTGAACTTTGGGCAAACGCCGATGGTAGCCGCATTGGCGGTGCTGAGCGAAACAGAAGCTAAAATTGTGGCGATGGAAAATAGTATCATGGTTGCCATCTCTGAAAAAATAGGGGCTACCGATTTTTCTTTCGACAAATTGAAAGCAGTAGTGAAGCCACAGTCAGACTTTGTAGTAGCCGGTACCAACTACCAAGCAGAGCTGTTTATGGTGGCTACCTCTTCTTCTCTAAAACCTCAGATGGCAATGGGCAACACTACATTACTTGTGAACGATGACGGCATTGGTGCCTTAAAATTTGTGGCCAGCGGCGGCAACTATGGCCCAAATGGAACGTTGAAAAAAACATGGCTGGGGAGTATAAAAATGAAAACACCGGAAGGTAAGGATACGATTTATAAAGTAGAACACGAATACACGGTGGTGAAACCGGTGATACAAGTGCAATCTGCTTCTATACAATTGCTCTATAGAAATTGTGGAAACAAACTTACCGTATCCGTTCCTGCGCTAGGGCCTGCGTACAATCCTGTATTCAAAGCAGAGGGTGCTACAATGATTAACGGCGACCGTCCGGGTATGCTTA
This sequence comes from Cytophagales bacterium, assembly GCA_043718845.1. Taxonomy (GTDB): domain Bacteria; phylum Bacteroidota; class Bacteroidia; order Cytophagales; family Cytophagaceae; genus JANYCO01. The sequence continues at coordinate 533 of JAYSUZ010000447.1, read as the reverse complement.
CCCTAATTCCTACATCGGCCAAAGTAACACTTGGGGTTACGAATAATGGCAACTATTTAGGGCAAGAAAATTTTGGGGTAAAACTTATCCCTATGCCTTCTATAGAAGTGAAAATAAACAACAAGAAAATTTTGCCGATAGAAGGAATTGGCGCATCCGAGGCGAGGAATGTACAAATAAGGGTACTTCCGGAAAGAGGTTTTGCAGACCTGCTTCCTGCAGATTCGAAGTATTATGTTTCGGAAGCTAAAATTTTTCTTGCTAGAGGAAGGCGACAATTGCAAGAGATTGCAGTGGTGGGACAAAATGTGAGCTTAGCCTCGATAACCAATGAAATGAGGGCGGGCGATAAATTGATTATCGAAGTAAGTAAGGTGAAACGTATTAATTTTAAAAACGAAACAGAAGAGGTTGTAATTCCAAAATACTATGAGACGATTGTGTTGAACTAATTTTAAAAATGGTTCGTATCTTTTATGAAGAACACTCGGAAGTTTTCTTCATAAAAGATACGAACATCATGATCGCGCTAG
>JAYSUZ010000446.1:0-5034 GCA_043718845.1 Cytophagales bacterium | reverse complement strand
CTGGAGTCAATGTAGTGCCACCTTGATCGCCTGCTACAGTAGCTGGTGCTGGAGAAGATGCACCTGCAGCAAATAGATACGCATTTACCAAATCTGCCTTCGCTTGCGTAAGCATTGCTGCTACACCTGGAGGTGCTATATCATCAGAAGCATATATCGCTCCATTTACAATAGTAGCTGGAGGAAAACCTGTAATTGAAGAACGAACTCCAGGGCTTATTCCAACATCCAAATTGTTAATTACGCTAAACCCAGCATTGTTACTGACACCTACACCAGAAATAATTCCGAATCGTGCTACGGATTTAAGATCTACTGCCAATGGACCTAAAGGAGCTATAGTCGTAAACGTCCAAACGTAATTAGCTTGCATCGGATTCGTTGCTACGTTTGTAGCAGAGGTGCTTATCGTAGCAGTATAAGTTGTGCCTGATAAAAGACTAGCACTTGGAGTGAAAGTTGCCGTTACGCCTGAATATGTAACTGTTCCTCCAATCGTAGTTGTTCCTTCTTTAATAGTAAAAGTAGAACCTGTAGTAATAGACAAAGGATCCATTGCTTCATTGAAGTCTGCCGTTATAATTTTGTTAAGAGGCACATTGGTAGCAAGGGGTGCAGGATCTGTAGAGATAACCGTTGGTGCTAATGTTGCTCCTGTACTAAAGATCCATACATATTCAGACTGTAGCGCCTGACCTGAAAAATCTCTAATCGTTGTGGCTACTCTACCCGTATAGGTAGTATTGATAATAAGAGGAGAAGCAGGCGTGAAAATTAATGAAGCATTTGCATCGTCATAAGTCACTGCACCCAAAATTTTTGTACCATTCTTTAGTGAAAAGGATGCATCAGAAATTGTTGCTGGATTCATTTTCTTATTGAAGGTTACTCTTATTATCTGGTTAAGGGGCACATTGGTTGCCAAATTTGCTGGAACAGTTGATACTACAACAGGACATGCACTGATGATTTCTTTATAGTCATCTTTTTTACAGGCACCTAAAACTAGCGAAAGACAGAAGGCTGTGATTATGGTTGTCCATAATCTTGATATTTTTAGTAATTTCATTTTAGTAAATTATTAAGGTGAATGTATTTTCAAACTGGATCTTCCAATTTTCAGTGACCTCAAAGGATTCACTAATATTACTTTTTACTTTATCCATCATAGTATTTTAAAATAGGTATACATTTAATTGAAGGACAAATATGAGTAGCTTGGCGATGGTATATTTTACACTACTTCAATAAAAAGTTACATGATTCACACATGTAAAAATTAAAAATGAAAAAAAATGCACTTATTAATGAGAAAACATTAGTGACCTTATTCTTTCGAGTGAACAAATAAAACACTGCATAAATACACTAATACCTGCCGCTAGCAGGTATGTTATATATTTTTTTGTAGTAGACTATTGTTATGTATAAAAATATCCTCAAGATAATAATTGTCCAAACTCTTCTTCCGAAAGCATCTTTATTCCTAGCTTAACAGCCTTCTCCAATTTAGCAGGGCCCATATTATCTCCGGCTACCAAATAGTCTAATTTAGCAGAGATAGAAGACACTATTTTACCTCCATTGACTTCAATTTTTTCTTTCAATTCTTCTCTACTGTATTTCATAAATACCCCCGAGACAACAAAAGTCTTTCCTTTTAAAAGTTCACTTTCTTTGATAACGATTTTCTCTTCTGATACAAATTGCAACCCTGCCGCTCGCAGACGCTTAATAAATAAAACATTTTCTTCTTCTTTAAAATAATCGAGCACGCTCCTTGCAATACGTTCGCCTATCTCTGGAACTGCAATAAGTTCTTCATAAGTAGCGCCCATCAGTGCATCGATTGTACTAAAATGTGTAGCCAATTTATCCGCAACCGTATTCCCTACAAAACGAATCCCTATTCCAAACAATACATATCGAAAAGCTATCGCTTTCGATTTTTCCAATCCTTTTAATACATTCTGAGCGGATTTCTCTCCAAAACGCTCTAACCCCATTAATTGTTCATAGGTTAGCGCATACAAATCAGCAGGGTTTTTCACCAGACCTGCATTAAATAACGACTCTATCGTTTCGGGACCTATGCCCTCTATATTCATCGCTTTGCGCTGAATAAAATGGTCAATTTTCCCTTTTATCTGCGGAGGACAACCTTTCTCATTTGGACAATAATGATTCGCTTCACCTTCTCTCCGAACCAACAAAGTAGTACATTCTGGACAACGTTCAATATAAACTAAAGGCTCCGAAAAAAGACTCCGCTTAGATAAATCTACCCCCGTAACTTTAGGAATAATCTCTCCTCCTTTTTCTACAAAAACGGTATCTCCAATCCGCAATCCAATGCGTTCTATTTCATTCGCATTATGTAAAGAAGCTCGTTTCACTTTAGTTCCCGCCAATTGTACCGGTTTTAAATTTGCAACCGGCGTCACCGCTCCTGTTCTCCCTACTTGATAGGAAACCGATTCCAATATCGTAGCAACGCTTTCCGCTTTAAATTTATATGAAATTGCCCACCGCGGACTTTTGGCTGTAAACCCCAACGCTTCTTGTTGTCTAAAATTATTTACTTTCAAAACAATACCATCAATCCCCAACGGCAAATCCCAACGGTGTTTGTCCCAGTAATGAATATACTCCATTACTTCTGCTATACTTTTACAAATCTTATACGTTTTAGAAACATTAAAACCCCATTTTTCTAGAAGTACAATAGACCCTGAATGCGTTTCAGCAATTGGGTTATCCATCATCAACGAATATAAGTAGCAGTCTAATTTACGTTTTGCAACGATCGAAGAATCTTGCATTTTTATAGTCCCCGAAGCAGCATTTCGAGGGTTAGCCAATGGTGGTTCTCCAATATCTTCTTTCTCCTTATTGATAGTATCAAATACATCGGAAGGTAAAAAAACTTCTCCTCGTACTTCAAATTCTTCTGGCAAATTTTGGACATCTAGTTTAAGCGGTATGGTACGTATCGTTTTGGCATTAGCGGTAATATCATCTCCTTTCACACCATCGCCACGCGTTACGGCTGTCTTCAGTAATCCATTTTCATACGTCAAACTCAACGCAACACCATCAAATTTTAATTCACAGACGTACTCAAAATTAGCACCAATTTCTTTTTTGACACGGGCATCAAATTCGGTAAGATCTTCTTCCGAATAGGTATTCCCTAATGAAAGCATGGGACGTTTGTGTACTATAGTTGCAAACTCTTTTGTCACTGTACCTCCTACGCGCTGGGTTGGGGAAGCTTCTTTTTTGAGTGCTGGAAATAAAGTTTCTAATGCTATAAGTTCCAACAACAATTTATCAAATTCAAAATCAGAAATAACCGAATGACTTTGTTGGTAATATTCTTGATTATAAAAATCTATCTTCTCCGTAAGTTCTTGTATTGTATTTTGAGCACTATCCTTTTCCATTATAACTTCAATTTGGGATTACGAAGATAAAAAAAAATGACATGAAAGTTATACTTTCATGTCATAATCTATAATAATCTGTTTACAAGATATTTTATAACTATATATTTTAATGTTGTATCATTATTTTCTTTCTCATTACACCCGCATCTTGTTTCACCTCTATATAATATACTCCATTGTCTAAATCGGATCCGTTAAATTCTATCGTTATAAAACCCGTATCAGTAGTTTCCTGTGTAGCAACCGAAACCCCTACCGAATTATAAAGCGTAGAAATACATTTCTCATTTGAAGTACTTAAATAATGTACTTCAAAATTTTCATTCGAAGGATTAGGGTATACTTCTATATCTTCTGTCAACATAATAGTGGGAATGACCATGCTACTATCGTCTTCAAAAAAGCCTTGTCTTAGAATATTTCCACCAGCCATCCCCGACACAGCACTCACTGTTGAATACAAGTAACAACGGTTAAACTTCATTGCAACGTAATAATTTCCACTAAAATAGGCTCTATAATTAGCAGTAGTAGCCCCTTGAATAAGCTTAAGTTTCCCTGAAGCACTTTCTACATACCATTGGTAGTAAGCTGATGGGGTAGTACAAAGCATATCTACTTGTTTACCTGTATTTCCTGATTGGTTAATTGAAGGAAGTGCTGTGCCATAATCAATCGTTAACCCTGCGGTTACCGCAGCACACTTATAGGTGTCGTAGACATTCACGAAATAATAACCTGGTACATATACCGTATCGGAGAATGTTCCTGCATTTATCAACTGAGACGAGGCCGCATAAGCCGCAGTAGTTCCATAATGCCATTCGTATTTACTATAACTATTCGGCACACTAAATATAGCAGAATCAGGAATACAAAGCGATGGTACATTACTTGTAAGCACAGGCGTAGCGATAACACTCCTATAAATAGAATCTTTCGCTAATAATATAACGGTAGGGCATCCACTTAAATTAGCTTGAATCGTAATGATATTTTTATTAGGATCTAAATCTGTATCAACTACTGTTATGCCTTGGTTCGCTCCTGTTCCTATTATTGATGCACCGATATTTGTACTTCCATTTTTCAATACCGCATACGTCACTCCAATTTGACTCGTATTTATAGTTACAACAGAATTTTGTGCTGCACAAAGCGTATCCGAAGAAAGTGCAATCGTTAACGTATTGTCAATTGCAGGATTGACCGTCACTATTGCTTGATCCGTAGCGGTGCATCCTGAAGCATCTGTTCCTATCACCGTATAAGTAGTTGTACCTACTAATGGCGTAAATGCAACAGCGTTCACAACTGCATTATCCCATACATAAGTAACCGCTCCTGAACCGGATAAACTAACAGGCGTTCCTCCACAAATAGTTTGATCAAACCCTGCACTTACCGTTGGATTAGGGAGAATCGTAATCGTTGTGGTGTTACTTACAATTGGACACCCTCCTGATGCTGGAATAGCATACGTAATTACATAAGGTACGGCAAACGAGGTAGCAGGATCAATAGTACCTGTAGCAGCCACAATTGCCAGGCCAACAGGTGAAGCGGAATACGTCCCTCCTGCATC
>JAYSUZ010000445.1:0-5038 GCA_043718845.1 Cytophagales bacterium | reverse complement strand
GATTCTAAGCGCAAAATTTCGGCAAGGATTTGTAAATCGGCACGAATAGGTAACGATAGCGAGCGAAATTCCCAACCCATACAAAACTCCGCTTCGGTTTTTAGGATATACATATCCTCTCCGTAACGAATGATTTCTTTAATAATGATTGATTTAACTAAGTTTAGTGTTTCCATGCTTCTCGTTTGTTTTTACAAATAAACGAGCGCACAATGCAGTATATCTGCATTGGCTAAAAAATTTAGTAAGGAAACTGAAAAATCATTTCTATCTTTCTTCCTTCGTTGGAAAAAACTACTTCGTCAGAAAGCTGCATCATTAAGAAAATACCTCTTCCGCCTATTTTTTCAATATTTTCAGGAGCGGTAGGGTCTGGAAGTGCATTGGGGTCAAAACCTGAGCCTTCATCTTCTACAATAAACCGAACAAGGGTGTCTTCCCAAACAGCAGAAAGGGTGACATTTTTATTTTTATCGCAATTGTTGCCGTGTTTTATCGCATTGTTGACCGCCTCGGTCACTGCAATCATTATGTTTCCATAGATATCTTCGTCGATATTATACATATCTTTCACGTTATCAATAAAACTTTCGACTATGCGAATGTTTTCTACTATGGACGGTATTTGAATTTTTACTGTGTTCATCTTGTAATATTTGCCAATATAAATATTAATTTTCTAATTTCTGAAAATATTCGTTTACCTCTTGCTTATAATAAGGATTCAAAGACGGTGGAACCGTTTTTAGCAGGTCAATTTGTTTTTCTTTTGCCTTAAAATACTTCTCAAAAGACGGAGGAACGTCATTTTTTAACTCATTTGCTTTTTCTGCCTCTCTTTTATCATCCAGTTCTCGCTCCCTCATTGCCTTCTCCGATTCGAGTAGCTTAGAAAGAATATCTTGCTGTCTCATAATCGTTTCTTGTGTCAATTTTTTATTTACCAAGTCTTTTTCCGACTCTTCCATAAGTTTTTTGAGCTCCCCAAGCTTATCTCCTGCATTTTTGCCGTCCTTGCCCATTTTGCCTTCCATCTCTTTCAGGGCTTTTCGAATCATCTCTTGCTGGGCAGCCATTTTGGCAAGCTCTTCCGATAGACCTCTACCTGTTTTTCCTCCTTTTTTCAACTTTTCCATACTTTGGTTAAGTTGTTTTTGCAATTCTCCCAAACCTGGATTTTTATTCTTCCCTGGTTTTTTACATTTCCCATCGCCTGGCTTATTAGACTCCGCCATTTGCTGTTGCATCTGCTTCATTACATCGTTTAGCAACAAAGCAAGATTGTTCATCGAAGTCATAGCAAACTGTTGTTTTCCAGCGGCTTGTCCGCTTTGGCGTGCCCTTATGGCCTCTACACTTTCGTCCATATACCCCTTCATCAGGCGCACCTCTCTGGTCACTATGGATTGAATTTGGAATACCCTCTTTGCAAGCGAAAGCAAACTGTCTTCAACCATTTTACTGTCATCCTTTAGTTTTATCTGTTTCTGAGCGAGTTGTATGTATCTAGGGTCAGATTGGTTTATCTTTTTAAAATCTTTCATCAACGCTTCCTGCTCAAAGGACAGCGTAAGTAAATTTTCTAAAATTGCTCTAAGGTCTTCCAGATTTTCTTCGGCTTCCTCCTTTTCTGATTCTTGCTTCATTTTACTGAGTTTATCAGACATTTGTTTCATTTTATCGGAAGCATTTTTTTGAGATTTTGCCGCTTTGCTCTTTTGGTTATTGTCCAGTTCTTTTTTACTCTCCGCTTGTTCCTTGTCTATGCTTTGTTCCTCTTCTTTCGAAGATTCCACATCTTTCTTGTTTTCAAGGCTTTCATTTATTTCGTTCAACTCTTTTAGCTCCTCTTTCAAGTCTTTAAATTCTTCGTTGAGTTTTTGTTGCTCTTCTGCTAGTTTATCATTGGGCTGATTTTTATCCGTTGTTTTCTCAGAAAGTTTTTCCTGTTTCTCCGCCAGCGATTTTAAATCGGTTAGTACTTCATTTAGTTGTTTCTCAAATTTCAATTGTTTGAAGAGTTCCAATGTTCGCTCTAAGTCTTTGTTTAGTGCATCGTCTTTTTTCTCCATTTTCTCTAGAAGCTTATCTATCATCTCCTTACTCGCTTTCTCCTCAAGCATTTTCTGGAGTTCGTCGTACATCTTTTTGGTGTCTTCGTCAAGGAGCTCGCTAAAAAGCTTCTGAAGTTCAAGCATTTTTAGGGCTATTTGTTCTTCTTGGGGAGAAAATTTTTCCGTCTTTTCATTGAGCTCATTGGTTTTTTTGTTCAGCTCTTCGAGGTCTTTTTTGAGTGCTTCGTGTTTTTTGAGTACGTTTTCTAGAGCCTTTTTCTCTTGCCAAGTAAGCGTTTTCTGCGTTTTCATCTTCTGTTGAAGATCGTTTATCTCTTTTTGTAATTGAAGCGTCTGATCTAAAATCTTCTCCATTTGGCTCTCCGCATTTTCTGAAGACTCCTTTATATCTTTTTCTATCTCTTTTTGTGAAGGCAGTTTAAATTCAAAAATACCCGATTTGCTGCTCTTACTTCCATTTACGCCATCGTTGTCCGATACTTGCACATAATATTCTAGTGCCTCTCCAGGGTTTATTTCTAGCGAATCGATTGTCCAATTGTAATAAAAACGTTGAGCTGGGCTGTTTACATCAAGCGGTAAGGCTATGGATTGGAAGGGTTTTGTATCGGTTTGCGCTTTATTTTTTATTCTATAGTAAAGTTTTAATGCTCGTAAGCCGTAATCGTCTGCTATTTTTCCGCCTAATGTTATGTGGTTATACAATACGGTGTCGTTGTATTTCTCTACAGTGATACTTGGATATTCGTCTTTTATAACGTGGATGTTGTAGCTGCTATTTTCTTTGCTTGTGCTTTGTGCATTTTCAAGCTGCACCTTATAAATCTCGGTATGAATGGCTTTTCGGGAAAACTTGAATACATCGTTTGTAGATTCAAGCACAATTGTTTTCTCGTCAGAAGAGAATGTTAATTTCATTCTGGCAGCATCCGCTGTTCCAAACGCCCAGTCTATCTGCGTACCTTCAGGCAGCGTAAGGTTTCCTGCATTTTTAAGCGCCTCGCTTTTCTTGCCCAAATAGGAGGGATAGCGCAAATAAGCATCGAAATAGCGCAAATCTGGTCGGCTGATTACACGAATAGAATAAGGCAAAGAAGTGAACCCTGCTGCTTCAAAACTAAATGCTTCGTCGCGCTGTAAACTTCTGAACGTATAGGTATAAATGCCTTTTTCGTTTTTTAGCATTTTACTTCTTCTACTTTTCGAAATAAGATAGACTTGGTCAGGAAGGGTGTTTCCGGTCATTTGAAGCTGCACTTCGAAGTCTTCGTTTCTGAAGGCCTCTAATTTTGAATTTGTTACGTTAAAAACAAAAGGTGCTTGTGGAGTAAATGCCGTATTGTAGTGTACAATTCTGCTCGTTCCTTCTGTAAGCATTTGGGGTATAAATAGTAATAACAGTAAAATAATGGCTACCGGAACAGCCAAGAATTTCAAATACCGTTTGTTTTCTTTAAAATTTATAGCCTCTGTAAACGGAACCAGACTAAGTTCGGCTGTTTTTTGATGGATTGAGGCAAGTAATAATTCATTTTGCTGATGGGAAATTTGTCTCAGTTGTAAGGCATTGAGTAGTTTGTCGCTCACCAGAGGGAAATATTGCCCTATTTGCGCGGCGGCAGCTTCGTTACTAAGTTGTTTTTTTAAATCGGTTAGTTTAACAATAGGCACTATTACCCATTTATACAAAGCAAAACTGACCCCACCCAAAAAACTAAAAAAGAAACTAATACGTACAGAGGTGTTGAATCTGCCAAAATATTCCAAAGAGGAAAAAAGAAGCCAAGAGGAGAACAGTGCTGCCAAAAAGAAAATCGAACCTCGCAGAAGTACGTTCGTATAATATTTTCTTTTATAAGCAGTAAGTTTCTCTAGTAATAAATCAATGGTTGCCGTCGACATTTCTTCTTAATTATACACAAAATAAACGAAAATTGTGTAAAGGTAGTATTTTTTTAATTTAACAACCACAACATGCCCTGTAAAGTTAAACATATCTCTCTCCTTCTCAAGTGTTAAAATAACGGCTGTCTTGTACTACAAAGAAACGGATCCATACTCTTTTCTATATTCACAAAATAGTCTTTCACTAATAGTTTCTTTATATTTGTAACCATTACTTGCAAGACGTAAGGAATGACAAAAAACTATTTGAAAGCATGAAGCGCATTATTGATTACCGAAAATTATTCGACATTACCCAAGAAACAGATCTTGCACAGTTAAAAGTTATATACAGAGGGTTAGTAAAAGAATGGCACCCCGACAAATTTCTAGAAGGCGACGAGAAAAAAGCCGAAGCGGAGATAAAAAGTAAAACGATTATCGAGGCCTACCATTTCTTAGTAAGTATCTCTCCAGAGACCCACGCGTCCAACTTGGAGCAATACACACTCACCATCAACACGTCTGGTATCGACGATTTTGTATACAAAGGACAAACATTAAAAATCACCTTTCAGGACGGTAGCGTTTATGAGTATTTCGGTGTTCCAAAAAGTATTTATAACAAATTTCTTTCTTCTACGGCATTGTCGAGATTTGCGAAGAGACATATTTTCAACTCTTTCGTATTCAGAAATATTGGCAAACAAACGGCAGTGGTATAAATAGTAATGCCCGTCTATATCAGCAAAAAAAGGCCTCTTGTAAATCTACAAGAGGCCTTTTTTTGCTGATATAGAAAGCCCCTGCAAAGGCGAAAAGTTGAAAGTAGAGTTTATACTTAGTAGTTGCAGGCATAATCTCAAAAGCCAGAGGCTTATAGAATAATTAGTCACGTGGCAGGAACCACGCGCCATCGGGGGGCCAATAGGTATACTATAACGACCTTGTTTTATCCCGAAGGGATTACATCATTTGCAATCGCTCGGGTTTTCCCGAGTGAGAACTATTTTGCAGGCCTCTGGCCGGACTACGCAGAACTGAATTTAAAATTAAAACAGGGTTTATAACCAAAGCAA
>JAYSUZ010000444.1:0-5041 GCA_043718845.1 Cytophagales bacterium | reverse complement strand
CCTTTTCTTCCATTATTTTAATGTAGCGGATAAGGTCGGGAAGTGTGAAGGTAGATTGGAGCATGTAATTATTGCCAAAATCTTTGGGGTCAAGGTTTAAAGAGATATTTTTTCCAATGCCTTCCGTGTAGGTTTCTTTTCCGTTAATAAGTTGCCTTTCGGAGTAGTTTTCCGCATGCCATTGGTGTAGTGTAGAATCCCATGAAATCTTGTCCGTTTTTAATTTATAGGTTAATTGATTTTCTTTTATTGTTTCCAAAGAGAATTGGTAGCCCGTTTTGACAGCGTTGTTGTAACTTTCGAAAAATATATAGGTATCTGGGGCGGTTTTCATGTGTACGTTTCGCCCTTCGTAAAAATATTCACCTTCAAAATATCGGTTTTCAAAATCTACACGTGCACTGTTTGCTCTAGGAATTACCCATCCTATTAGAAAAAAAGTGCCGATGGCGATAAAAAGTGATCCGAGAAAGTAAGGAAAGAGGAATCGTCTAAAACTAACACCACTGCTTAGGATAGCAATGATTTCAGTATGTGCAGCCATTCGAGCCGTTACGAAAACAGTAGCGATGAATACTGTAATCGGACTTAGCATGTTGGCAATATAGGGTATGAAATTTAGGTAATAATCAACCAAAACTTCACTGAAACTAGCGCCACTTGTAATGAAATCGTCTAAGCGCTCAGTGATATCGATCACCACTATTACGGTCACTAATAGAATTACTACAAAAAAGAACGTGGTTAGGAATTTTTTTAATATGTAGACATCTATGAGTTTCATTGTTTAATGAATAAGTAAGTAGTTGTTTTAATGTGAATTAATAAATTAGGTATGGAATTTATTTTGACGCGTTGGCGATTATAGTCGTTGCGAAACCTGTTTTACCATCTTGTCTTTCCAGCTGGCAAATGTACCTAGTTTGATTTGCTCTCTGGCCTGATTGGTGAGCCAAAGATAGAATGTTAGGTTTTGAATGCTTGCTATTTGTGCCCCTAATATTTCTTTGCTTATAATAAGATGGCGAAGGTATGCTTTTGAATAATAATCGTTTAGGAAACTCGGCAATCCAGGGTCGATGGAGGAAAAGTCGTTTTTCCATTTTTCGTTTCTTATATTCATCACACCTTGGGACGTAAAAAGCGTGCCGTTTCGTGCGTTGCGGGTTGGCATTACACAGTCAAACATGTCAATTCCCAGCGCAATACATTCTAGTAAGTTTGCAGGAGTGCCTACGCCCATCAGGTATCGTGGTTTATCTTTAGGTAAGATAGCGGTTACCACTTCTGTCATGGCATACATTTCCTCTGCGGGTTCTCCTACAGACAAGCCTCCAATGGCATTGCCTTCACGGTTCATGGAGGCAATAAAATGGGCTGATTTTTCTCGGAGGTCTTTATATACACTTCCTTGAACGATAGGGAATAAAGTCTGTTTATAGCCGTATTTAGGTTCGGTCGAATCAAATCTTTCGCAACAGCGTTTTAGCCATCGGTGTGTCATTTCAATAGACCTGCTGGCGTATTTGTATTCGCAAGGGTAGGGGGTACATTCGTCAAAAGCCATAATGATGTCCGCGCCTATTGTGCGTTGGATATCCATTACATTTTCTGGTGTAAAAAGGTGTTTAGAACCGTCGATATGAGAACTAAAGGTAGCGCCTTCTTCGTTTATTTTTCTTCTGTCGGCAAGTGAATATACTTGGTAGCCACCACTATCTGTTAGGATTGGTTTTGTCCAACCGTTAAATTTGTGTAGTCCACCTGCTTTTTCTATGGTATCAAGTCCTGGTCGAAGGTATAGATGGTAGGTGTTTCCTAAAATAATTTGAGCTTTTATATCGTCACTCAATTCTCTTTGATGGATTGACTTTACGGTACCTGCAGTACCAACGGGCATGAAAATCGGCGTTTCAATAATGCCGTGGTCTGTATGGAGTTCCCCAGCTCTAGCGCTAGATTTGGGGTCATTGTGTAGAAGTTTGAAAAACATAGTGGGCAAAGGTAAAGAAAAATGACGGCTGATTTAAATCATTTCGTCGATTACGTTGATTATATTGATTTCTTTTAATGAAGAGTGGGGCAAAATAGTTAAGGACTTATATCTGTGGACTTTTTTTCTTTCTCTTTATGAAATATTCCCAAACAATTGAACCTTTATAAACTTCTTTAAAGTCTAAATTTCTAAGGGTGTTATGTTTTCTTTTCTTGTTCAAAGAAGGTAGGCTTGCATAGAAAGCAAAATGAGCTCTTATTACTGCCCAAGTGTGATTTCCAGAGCCTTCTAATAAGAATTTTATTCCCGCAATTCCATCGAGCGACATGCGGATAAGTAATAAAAGAAATAGGGTTCCTGGTTTTAGGTTTTTATACAGCATAAAAAGGCTGTTTCTGAAGTTTAGATATGTCTTGCGTGGGTTTATTTTATTAAGAGTTCCTCCACCTACGTGGTATATATGGCTTTCTCCACAATAGTATATTTTATGTCCCGCACTTTTTAAGCGCCAACAAAGGTCGATTTCCTCTAGGTGCGCAAAAAAGTCGTCGTCAAGTCCTTTGATGGATTTATAGTCGGATGCCCTTACAAATAGGCAGGCGCCAGTAGCCCAGAAAATTTCGTAGTTATCGTTGTATTGTCCGTTGTCTTTTTCTAGCGTATTAAAAATTCGTCCTTTGCAAAAAGGATAACCAAGGTAATCGATATATCCTCCCGCAGCGCCTGCGTATTCGAAGTAATCTTTGTTGTAGAAGTCGAGAATTTTAGGTTGGCAAGCCGCTATCGACTTGTCGCTATCCATTAGTTTTAGTACAGGTTCGAGCCAGTTGGGCGTCACTTCAATATCTGAATTGAGTAAGACATAGTATTCGGCATCTATCTGGCTTAGGGCTGTGTTATATCCTTTACTATATCCTCCATTTTTAGCTATTTCAATGATGCGTATAGAAGGATAGTTCGATTTTACAAATGAAATCGAATCGTCGGAAGAATTATTGTCTGCTACTATTATAGAGGCAGAGGTGCTATATTTCAGTGCCGAGGGAAGGAATTTTTCAAGAAAGGGTTTTCCATTCCAATTTAGGATTACAACCGCTGTTTTTATCATTATAACATATTGCCAAGACCGCTTAGGTCAAGGCCTGGGATATTAGGAAGTAATCCTTCTGTATTTTTCTTTAATTCTTGTTTTGCTATAACGTCAACTTCTTGTAGTGCTTTGTTGACTGCTGCTACCACTAAGTCTTGTAGTGCTTCTTTATCGGCAGGTTTTAGGAGACTTTCTTCTATTTCTATTTTAAGAACTTGCCTGTTGCCATTTAGAATTGCTTTTACCATTCCTCCTCCTGCTTCACCTGTTACGGTGATGGTGCTTAGCATTTCTTTCATTTTTTTCAACCGTGATTGGGCTTCTTTTATTTTGCCCATAATATTTAGCATGTCAAACATTATGTATTCTGTTAATCTAGTATTTTATTAAAGTATTATTATTGTTAGCGAACGAGCGATACGGTTCCTTTTAATGAAATTTCATTGCCCTGATTGTCTAATGCTACGATGTGATAACCATACGCATCAATAGCTGCCGGTTGTCCTCTGTAGTTTCCATCCCATCCTATGCTTGCGTCTTCGGAGGAAAAAACAGTTTCACCCCACTTATTTAAGATTGTCATTTTTGCAGACTTGTAGTATTTTCCTTTTATCTCTAGGATGTCATTGTTTCCATCGCCATTTGGTGTGAATACGGTTGGCATATAGACTTGAGGTGTTAAGTCTAAACGTACGATATTGGAATAAGAAATGAGGTTTTCGATACCAATTGAAACGACTTTTATACGGTATATTATTTGAGAAAGTGTTTGGTCTGCAAGCTCACTAATAGAAGTATTCAGCCCTACTGATTTGCTTAGTACGACGTTTTCATTTTCGTCTAAATTTTCCAGAATGTATTCTTTAATACCGCTTTTATAGCCCACGTAAGGCGTCCAAAACAGGTTGCTTATTTCATCTGTTCTTGTGAGCGAGAGCATTACGGAGCAAGTGTTTTCGCTAAGTAAAGAAGTATTGTTGCACGCATCTTTGTAGCTGATTTTATAGCAATACGGCTGTTGGTTGGTTACCACATTATTGTCTTCGTAGAGGTTAGAAGTAGCGCTGCCGTAATTCACGTATGCACTGCCGTCTTCTCTGAAAATAGTATAAAAGGATACTGCTGGTACAGCGGGATTAAGCGCAGGGGTGTCCCATACTACTTTCACCTTCGTGCCTTCAACGGTAGCATTGAGGTTTGCCGCTACAGGAGCGGTTCCTGTATAAATAGCTTTTAGGCAAGAGGCGATGGAGTAGGATTTATTTTTAAGTCCTGTCGTAACGCTAGTTGTAGGAAGGGTTCCCTCTACTTGATAGCAGTAGTCTGTACCGCAGAGAATATTAGTATCGTTGTAGGGCGAGGCAGGGTTACTCTGTAGCAATGTCCCGTCTCTGTTTAGGTCAGTTGTGCTGAAAACTAAGCCACCATTGGATTGGAAGGCTATTCTATTGGTGCCACTAAGCAAGGTTGTTGTAAGTATAATGCTGGGAATTTCGGCAGAACTCGCAGACGTGTTTAAGCAAGGGTCTATGTTTTGTATTCGAAAGGTGTAGGTATTGGATTGCGTATTCAACCCTTCTATTCGATGGATCATAATGCCGGATGTAGTGGCGGTAACGGTTGTGAACGGTGTATATAAACCGTTGTTTATTTTATACTCAATTTTATAAATTCGATCTATAATAGCGGAAAATCGAATATCGATAGGGCTTGAAGAGGATTGGGAAACAACCGTTAAGTCGATAATATCGGGTCTTACCAGCGTATTTATAGGGGTAATCGTTTTGGAAGCCGAAGCTCCTGTGCAGATCGTGGCCATGGGGGGCGACCGGGTATATGAGCCTGTAACGGTTATGGTTACAGGCGCAGTGCTTAGATAGACGTGGTTGTATATTGCCTTGATTCCTAAGGCTGTGGAGCCGTCGCCAAAGTCTATTAAAAAGGTGTTGTAATTG
>JAYSUZ010000443.1:0-5045 GCA_043718845.1 Cytophagales bacterium | reverse complement strand
CTATAAAGGCTGGGTACAGATTATTCATTAATCTCTAGTAGTTTGCAGTAACTTTCC
Organism: Cytophagales bacterium; assembly: GCA_043718845.1. GTDB lineage: Bacteria > Bacteroidota > Bacteroidia > Cytophagales > Cytophagaceae > JANYCO01. The sequence continues at coordinate 4,988 of JAYSUZ010000443.1, read as the reverse complement.
AAAAGTTTTAAAACTTTTGGAAAGTTACTGCAAACTAAATCGTAAACAATCTCAAACGGAATATATTCCTTATTTGAATAATATTGCTATCCGCCCAACCCATACACCTCCGACCGAATCAATCCCCCCGCAGTAGCGACCGAACTTTCACAAAAGAGCCCGTGTCGTTTAGCCGTCTCTTTAAAATCCAATAACCCCTTAGCTTCAAGGGCGCAGGTAAGATTAAAAAAAGCATACATGATTTTCAATATTAGCCGATGTGAAAAGGGAGAAGTCGACGAACAATTAAAATCGACAACCAATAGTTTGCCTTCCGGCTTTAAAGAGCTTACTAACGTTGACACTACTCCGTCCAAGCGTTCCTGTTGGAACATATCGAAAAAATAGCAGGCGAGAATACGGTCGTAATCGCCTAACGAAGAAATACTATTTTCGTCGCCGTGGATAAAATTTAGTTTCACATCCCTGCTCCTTATCGTTATTGCCTTTGCCTTCTTTAGCATAGCTTCGGAGGCTTCCACGTAATCGATTTCACGCACTTTTTTTACTTTTAGGATTTCGTTAATAATCCAACCAGAGCCGCCGCCTATAATCAGTAGCTTATCTCCATCGTTTAGGTAAGGCACTACCAACCGTTGTGCTATTTTTAATTTATCACCAAAGACGAGGCGAGCCAAAAAATCATAACACCAAGCGATACGGTTAAAATTATTAGAGACCATCTTCGAACTGCCATTTAGGCTTTTCTTCAATACAGATTTCCTCGTTGGTAGTCGGATGGGAAAATACAAGCTTGCAAGCGTGCAATAAAATTGAATCGGGTTTATAGGCTATTGCTGATCCATAAAGTAAATCGCCAATAATAGGACAATCGGCAGCAGCCAATTGCGCACGTATTTGATGAAACTTTCCGGTGTGTAATTCGATGTTCCAAAGAAATCTATTTTCGGAATAGGAGGTTACTTCATATTCTAACCAAATTTTTTCTGTTTCAGGAAAACCTACGGCAGAAACTACCGCTTTTTTCTTTTCTTTTCGATGTCCATTTTCTAATTTCCCTTTCCAAATTTCGGGCGCTTTATCGGTAAGGGCTTGGTAGTATTTTTTTACTTTCCGTTCGGCAAATTGTTCGCTGAGGTTTTTTAACACCAATTTTTGTTTGGCAAACAAAACAATGCCGCTAACAGGTCTATCTAAACGATGGATGTGCTGGGCGTATACGTCTTTGCTAGGGTAGATGGAAGTACGAATATATTTCTGAACCTGTTGGAGTAGATTTGGATGGCCGTTACGATCCGGCTCCACCATTAGGCTGCAAGGCTTGTTGAGCACCAGTATAAATGGGTCTTCGAATAAAATATGGTCGGGAATGTTAATTTGTATCGACATAATAATTGGCGTTGCTCAAATTAGTTACCGCTAATTAAACGCAAGGGGCGCAGAGGTTTCGCAAAGTACGCAATATTTTTCCTGCCGGATACCTCTAACATTTACAACAAATGAATCCCATCCTCTTCAATAGAAATCAAGCGCTGCTTAAACAGCAAACCAATCGCTTTTTTAAATGTTTTTTTACTTATCTGCAATTTGTGCATGATATCGTTGGGGTCGCTGTTGTCGTTGAGTTTAAGGAAACCTTTGTTGGCTTTCAATTTTTCTAAAACCAATTCTGCAGCAGGTTCAAGATTTTTATGTCCTTGTACTTGTAGGGTTACATCAATCTTATTATCCTCGCGAATATCTTTAATATATCCTCGAATTTTATCGCCAATAAAAATCTTTTTGAAAATTTCGTTGTGGTAAATCAACCCTTTATGTATACCGTTAATGATAACATTTATCCCTAAGTCACTAGAATCGCCGATAAGAAGGTCTACCTCTTCGCCAATAGTTACCGAAAGCGTATCGCGTTCTAGGAAACGGTCTATCTTACTTGTAGCGGCCAGGCGGTTGGTGTCTTCATCTAGATAGAGGTAAACAAGGTATTTTTCACCTGCCCTCATTTTTCGGAGTTGTTCGCGGTAAGGTACCATCAAGTCTTTTTCTAAACCCCAGTCTAGAAAAGCACCATGGTCGTTTACGTCTTTTGCTTCAAGACAAGCCACTTCGTTCAGATGGATTTTTGGCACTAACGTAGTAGCGATAATTCTATCTTCAGAATCGCGGTAGATAAACACTTTTATTTCTTGGTCTACTTCCAAGTCTTGTGGAATATATTTATTCGGAAGTAGCACTACTTCTTCGCCTTCGTAGTCTCCCAAAAACATTCCAGGAGGCGTTAGTCTTAATGCTTTTAAGGTATTGTATTTTCCTATTTCTATCATGCTTTTTTCTATTTATATCAATTATAATCCTGCTCCCCTACCCACTAATAATGCAAGGTACACAAAGATTGCATAGTGCATACTATATATTTACCCCTGCGGTTTCAAATCAGCCGCTTATATAATCTTTAAGGTAGCTGTACAGCTACCTTAAAGATTATATAAGCGGCTGATTTGAAACCGCAGGGGTAAATATATAGTATGCACTATGCAATCTTTGTGTACCTTGCATTATTAGTGGGTAGGGGAGCAGGATTATAATTGATATAAATAGAAAAAAGCATGATAGAAATAGGAAAATACAATACCTTAAAAGCATTAAGACTAACGCCTCCTGGAATGTTTTTGGGAGACTACGAAGGCGAAGAAGTAGTGCTACTTCCGAATAAATATATTCCACAAGACTTGGAAGTAGACCAAGAAATAAAAGTGTTTATCTACCGCGATTCTGAAGATAGAATTATCGCTACTACGTTAGTGCCAAAAATCCATCTGAACGAAGTGGCTTGTCTTGAAGCAAAAGACGTAAACGACCATGGTGCTTTTCTAGACTGGGGTTTAGAAAAAGACTTGATGGTACCTTACCGCGAACAACTCCGAAAAATGAGGGCAGGTGAAAAATACCTTGTTTACCTCTATCTAGATGAAGACACCAACCGCCTGGCCGCTACAAGTAAGATAGACCGTTTCCTAGAACGCGATACGCTTTCGGTAACTATTGGCGAAGAGGTAGACCTTCTTATCGGCGATTCTAGTGACTTAGGGATAAATGTTATCATTAACGGTATACATAAAGGGTTGATTTACCACAACGAAATTTTCAAAAAGATTTTTATTGGCGATAAAATTCGAGGATATATTAAAGATATTCGCGAGGATAATAAGATTGATGTAACCCTACAAGTACAAGGACATAAAAATCTTGAACCTGCTGCAGAATTGGTTTTAGAAAAATTGAAAGCCAACAAAGGTTTCCTTAAACTCAACGACAACAGCGACCCCAACGATATCATGCACAAATTGCAGATAAGTAAAAAAACATTTAAAAAAGCGATTGGTTTGCTGTTTAAGCAGCGCTTGATTTCTATTGAAGAGGATGGGATTCATTTGTTGTAAATGTTAGAGGTATCCGGCAGGAAAAATATTGCGTACTTTGCGAAACCTCTGCGCCCCTTGCGTTTAATTAGCGGTAACTAATTTGAGCAACGCCAATTATTATGTCGATACAAATTAACATTCCCGACCATATTTTATTCGAAGACCCATTTATACTGGTGCTCAACAAGCCTTGCAGCCTAATGGTGGAGCCGGATCGTAACGGCCATCCAAATCTACTCCAACAGGTTCAGAAATATATTCGTACTTCCATCTACCCTAGCAAAGACGTATACGCCCAGCACATCCATCGTTTAGATAGACCTGTTAGCGGCATTGTTTTGTTTGCCAAACAAAAATTGGTGTTAAAAAACCTCAGCGAACAATTTGCCGAACGGAAAGTAAAAAAATACTACCAAGCCCTTACCGATAAAGCGCCCGAAATTTGGAAAGGGAAATTAGAAAATGGACATCGAAAAGAAAAGAAAAAAGCGGTAGTTTCTGCCGTAGGTTTTCCTGAAACAGAAAAAATTTGGTTAGAATATGAAGTAACCTCCTATTCCGAAAATAGATTTCTTTGGAACATCGAATTACACACCGGAAAGTTTCATCAAATACGTGCGCAATTGGCTGCTGCCGATTGTCCTATTATTGGCGATTTACTTTATGGATCAGCAATAGCCTATAAACCCGATTCAATTTTATTGCACGCTTGCAAGCTTGTATTTTCCCATCCGACTACCAACGAGGAAATCTGTATTGAAGAAAAGCCTAAATGGCAGTTCGAAGATGGTCTCTAATAATTTTAACCGTATCGCTTGGTGTTATGATTTTTTGGCTCGCCTCGTCTTTGGTGATAAATTAAAAATAGCACAACGGTTGGTAGTGCCTTACCTAAACGATGGAGATAAGCTACTGATTATAGGCGGCGGCTCTGGTTGGATTATTAACGAAATCCTAAAAGTAAAAAAAGTGCGTGAAATCGATTACGTGGAAGCCTCCGAAGCTATGCTAAAGAAGGCAAAGGCAATAACGATAAGGAGCAGGGATGTGAAACTAAATTTTATCCACGGCGACGAAAATAGTATTTCTTCGTTAGGCGATTACGACCGTATTCTCGCCTGCTATTTTTTCGATATGTTCCAACAGGAACGCTTGGACGGAGTAGTGTCAACGTTAGTAAGCTCTTTAAAGCCGGAAGGCAAACTATTGGTTGTCGATTTTAATTGTTCGTCGACTTCTCCCTTTTCACATCGGCTAATATTGAAAATCATGTATGCTTTTTTTAATCTTACCTGCGCCCTTGAAGCTAAGGGGTTATTGGATTTTAAAGAGACGGCTAAACGACACGGGCTCTTTTGTGAAAGTTCGGTCGCTACTGCGGGGGGATTGATTCGGTCGGAGGTGTATGGGTTGGGCGGATAGCAATATTATTCAAATAAGGAATATATTCCGTTTGAGATTGTTTACGATTTAGTTTGCAGTAACTTTCCAAAAGTTTTAAAACTTTTGGAAAGTTACTGCAAACTACTAGAGATTAATGAATAATCTGTACCCAGCCTTTATAGA
>JAYSUZ010000442.1:0-5048 GCA_043718845.1 Cytophagales bacterium | reverse complement strand
TAGTAATAAAAGCGACAAGCCACTCTCGTAGTAATAAATAGTTTTATGTAGCAAAAAAAGCAGGTTTATCTAACCTGCTTTTTTTGCTACATAAAACTATAAAACAGATTTGTATCAGAATGTATTTATACTTTTACAATAGAAATTTCAATTACTCCTTAAATTTATTATTTATTAGTATGAAAACGACAATTCTACTCCTTCTCTTAGTAGCCTCTTCCGCACTCTATGCACAACAAGATAGCCTAAAATCACTGGCGAGAAAAAAAGAAAGTACACCACTGAAGCCTCTGAAGTTTTCTTTAAGCGAAGACGGTTCTGATTTTATTCAGTTTTCAGGACTTGTGCAGACATGGGTTCGGTTTAACGGAAGCAACCCTGGAACTACCGTAAATGGGACTAAAGAACAACGAACCTTCGATATTGGGATTAGACGATTACGCTTTCAGGTATTCGGGCAATTGACCAGTCGCATATTTTTTTATTCTCAAATTGGAATGAATAGTTTTTACTACCTCTCAGAACGGAAATTCGGATTATTTGTGCACGATGCCATTGGAGAATATACTTTTGTACCCAAGAAATTTTCTTTAGGCATGGGACTTGGTTCTTGGGTTGGTCCTCTGCGGTTTTCCTCTCCAGCGGCGGGTTCTATTATGGGGTATGAAACACCTGTTTTTCAACAAACCACCAACGACATGAACGACCAGTTCGTAAGAAGATTTATGGTGTATTCGAAAGGGAAATTAGGGAAACTTGATTACAGAGTGAGTGTTGCCAAACCTTTTATTGTAAACTCTGCAAATCCTGTTATTCCTGGAGGAGCCGCTGCCGTACCCGTATTAGGTGCACTCGCAAACGATGTGTCTACATTTTCTACAAAAGACCCGAATTCTCAATTTAATAGTTATCTATCCTACCAATTTTTGGATCAGGAAGCGAACACGGTTCCTTACCAAGTTGGAAGTTATTATGGAACAAAGAAAATTTTCAATATAGGTGGAGGTTTTCAATTTCAGAACAAAGCAATGTGGCACAAAAATTTAAATACAAGCACAGGAAAAGTGGATACTATTTCTAGTAATTACGCCACTGCGGGCTTAGATGTAATCTACGATGCGCCTTTGAATAAAGAAAAAGGAACAGCCGTTAATGTATATGCTTCATGGTTATATAGTAATTATGGGCCTAATTACATTCGTACGTTTGCGCCTATGAATCCTGCGGATAGTAAAAGTACAGTGGGAGGAAATTACAATAGTGGTGGCGGTAGTGCTTTCCCTATCAACGGCACTGGAAATACGTTTTATGCTCAGGCGGGCTATAGATTTAAAAATAATTTATTGGGAAACTTTGGAACACTTATGCCTTATGCAATGACACAATGTTCTAAGTACAATAATTTTCAAGACCTAATGGTTACGTATGATGTAGGCGTGAATTGGTTATTGAAAGGACATAATTCTAAATTTACATTGAATTATAATAACCGACCATTCTTTGCTCAACCTTTAGCGTCCTCTCCTATAACACAGTATTCGAGAAGAGGAGCGGTTATTTTGCAATACCAAGTTTCTTTCTAATACATATCAAACGGTCATAAGAGAGGCTTCGTGCTGTAAAAGTATGCGAGGCTTCTTTTATTTTATAATTTTCACCACTCTCTCCAAATCCTCTTCTGTCATTGCTGTGCCAGAAGGAAGACACAAGCCTTGTTGGAATAATTTTTCGGATGTGCCGTCTACATAGGCTGGCGCTCCTTGGAATAAAGGCTGCAGGTGTAGCGGTTTCCATAGCGGCCTAGACTCAATATTATCTGCTTCTAGTTTTGCACTTATCGCTTCGGGTTTTTCTGTTTTGGAAATGATTGCCGTTAACCATTTATTGCTGAAGGTATTTTTGAGTTCTTTCAAAAAAGAGAAATTTCCTAGTGGTTCAAGGTGTGTGCTGTAATAGGTGTATATTTCTCGTTTCTTTCTTATCCTGTCCGATAGTACGTCTAACTGACCGATGCCAATACCCGCTAGTATATTACTCATTCTGTAATTGTAGCCTACTTCGGAATGCTGGTAATGAGGGCTGTTGTCGCGTGCTTGTGTAGCAAGGAACTTGGCTTTTTCAATGTATTTTTTGTTGTTGGAAAGTAGCGCTCCGCCTCCCGAAGTAGTGATAATTTTATTGCCGTTGAAGGAGTAAATTCCCAATGCTCCAAAAGTTCCTGTCATTTTTCCATCATAAGTACTACCTAATGACTCCGCAGCATCTTCAATGAGCGGAATGTCATAGCGGTCAGAAATTTTCATAATCTCAGTTAGTTTGGCGGGTTGCCCAAATAAATGAACAAGGAGTATAGCCTTTGGTTTTTTTCCTTTTTTTATTCGGTCTATAATGGCTTCTTCAAGTAAGATGGGGGACATATTCCACGTATCTTCTTCGCTGTCTATAAAAACAGGAAGTGCGCCAAGGTAGCGTATTGGATTGGCGGAAGCGATAAAGGTGAACGAGGAACAAATAACTTCGTCGTCTTTTTTCACCCCTACTAAAAGTAGCGCAAGATGAATGGCCGCAGTGCCTGAGTTGACCGCCAAACAACTTGTAGCGCCAGCGATTTGACAGATATTTTTTTCGAATAAATCAAGGTTTTCTCCTGACGTGGTAATCCAATTTCGCTCAAAGGCATCTTTGATGAAATTCATTTCGGAAGTGCCAAGATGCGGTGGCGAGAGGTACAGTCTCTTTGTATTCACAGAACAGAAAGCTAGATTTAAGGTATGAATATAAGCAAGAATTATCAAATTAGCTTATATTCATACTATTCAATGTGGATTTGGTGCAATTATTGATACTAATCCAGTTGATTAGCTTATATTTGAATGAATACTATTAAACTGTGTTGATGAACGTTAAGAAAATACACCTCTATTTTTTTGTATGCTGTTTTTTTGCTTTTGCATCAGACAGCTGTTTGGCGCAAGAATGGAAGAAATTGAAATCCGTACCGCTGTTATCACCCGTTTTGACTGTTTCATTGGATCGATATGGGTTATTTTATATTGCAGACGAAGATGGCAATATATTCAAATACGATACCCTTGGCGTTTTGCAAACTACTTATTCTCCTTCGCGGAAAGCCGATGTTACATTGATAGACGCTTGGCGAAATGTTAATATTTTTGTTTTTTACCGTTCATTACAAGAATACATCCTGTTGGATCGATTTCTTTCGCCTTCCCCAAATTCTAGAATTGAATCTACGGAAATAGGATTTGCTCGATTGGCCTCCTATTCATCCGATAATAATATATGGATTATAGACGAAACTGATTTTAGTTTAAAAAAATACGATATAGCAAGGAATAAAGTAGCACTTAATACCTCCCTCGATTTGCTGTTAGATCCAGCGTTATATGATTTAAATTCTCTTAGAGAGTATCAAAATCTTATTTTTGTAAGTGATAGAAATTCGGGGGTATTGATTTTTGATAATATGGGAAATTACAAAACCAAAATAGTGCAAAAAGAAATTTCGAGATTGGGGTTTTATAACGACGAAATTTATTTTCAAGAAGGAGGAGCGGTTAAATTTATAAATATATATACTTATGTAGAACGTTTTGAGAAATTACCAGAAAGTTCGGGATTTCAATTCGTTTTGTATACAAAATCTTATTTATATTTAGTCAGAGAGCTTTCGGTAGAAGTATATCGGCGCTAGGCTGATTTATATTCTAATGGATTCTTGCTTATCATTTTATAGACACGTATCTTTCTGATAAATGAGTGCGCTATTGTCATGGATAAAAGGATAATAATAAGTGTTTTTTGTGTTACGTTACAGTTGTCTTCATCGTTGACTGGATTTTCTCAAGGGTGTAGCGATGCTGGTTTTTGTACGATGGGGGCTATGAAACCTAGTCAGAATTTCGGCAAAAAACTTAATCCCAAAGTGCGATCTTTTGAATTAAGCCAATATGTAGGGGTAAATAAGATAGGAGACGTGATAATGTCCTATACGGCGGATGTTAATATTGGGCTTTCTTCTAACTATACCGTTCAGGTGAAGCTCCCCTATATGATTGTATTGGGAAGATTAGGGAATACAAAAGGCCTTGGAGATGTTTCGGTGAGCGCTTCGCGAAACTTAATTGCGAAGGAAAAATACCAGCTAAATTTGACATTAGGCTCTAAGATCCCGACGAATAACGGTAACATAAGAGCAGAAGGGAACGATAGGCCGTTGCCTAATTATTACCAATCAAGTTTGGGTACTTACGACTTCATCGGAGGGATTTCTTTTATCACAAAAAAATGGCTGATTGCTACAGGTTACCAACAAGCTTTAAATTCTAATGGTAATGAATTTTTATGGGGCCCATGGAATAATAGCGGCACCGAAGACTCTTCTATAGCACGCAAATACCCCGTTTGTAAATATCTTTATAGAGGGAAAGATGTTATGCTCAGAGTGGAACGAAATTTTCGCTTAGCTCGATTTAATGCGCATATAGGGTTGTTAGGAATTTATAGACTTAATAAAGATGAGTTTACCAACCCCAAAGGCGCTAGAATAAAACAGGAAGGAACAACGGGCTTGGCACTGAGTGGTATAGCAGGTTTTGGTTATAATTTCTCAGCGCGGTCAGGGATAAAATTCATCTTTGGCGCTAGGCTTGTGAAACGATATACGTTGGAAAGTCTTCACGGACTCTCCTTAGACGGACTGTCTCGAGAATTTGTCAATACAATAGGATACGAGTATAGATTTTAAAAAGTATGAACAATAGAAGTATTCCTTTTCTCCTATTCTTTTTGTGCTCGTTGACTGTCAACATAGAAGTGAGCGCACAACTAAAAAAAGATACGCTGGGGGTTTATAAAATGCGCCTTCAAGCGGACTCCTTATTTCGTGTAGCGTCTTATAAGCAGTCGTCACTTTTATTTGGTAAAGCGGCGGAGAAATATAAAAAATATTCTTTGTGGGTGTCGTATATAGATTGCCAGTCAAAGGTCTCTGAAAATTATTTACGACAAGGCAACTATGATGATGC
>JAYSUZ010000441.1:0-12011 GCA_043718845.1 Cytophagales bacterium | reverse complement strand
TGCGTTGAAAAAAGAAGTAAAACAATTTGGTGCTAGAAATTCGCTGTTGGTGGCTCCTATGCCTACCGCTTCTACGTCTCAAATCCTTGGCAACAACGAATGTTTCGAACCATATACCTCTAATATTTATTCAAGAAGAGTGCTTTCTGGAGACTTTGCGGTAGTAAACAAACATTTATTAAAAGACCTTATCAAACTTGGTTTGTGGAGTTCTAAGATGAAAGATAAATTGATTCAAGCCAACGGTTCTATACAAAATATCCCTGAGTTGCCTCAGCACATCAAGGATTTATATAAAACAGTTTGGGAAATCAAACAAAAAACGATTATCGACATGGCTGCCGACAGAGGTGCGTACATTTGCCAAAGTCAGAGTTTGAATATACACTTACAAGATTCTAACTTCGGAAAATTAACTTCTATGCACTTCTACGCATGGAAAAAAGGATTGAAAACGGGAATGTATTATTTGAGAACAAAAGCTGCTGTAGATGCTATCAAATTTACGGTAGAAAAACAAGCCGAAACTTCCCTAGAAGCCGTAGTAAACGACGGTACCGTAACGTCTATGAAAGCAGACTTAGCAGAAAGAGCTGCATTAGCATGTTCGCTTGATAATCCTGAAAGCTGCGAAGCTTGTGGAAGCTAATTTTTCATCCTTCCAACAAAACAAAAAACGCCAGAAGTATTACTTCTGGCGTTTTTTTATGTACCAACTCAATTTTCTCTATAATTTCACCTCGAATTTTTTACTCAATTCCTCCAAATCCTTCACTACAGGAGGTAACAATGGTATTCCATTTGCCATACGTTCTTTTTCCATCGCTCTTTCTGGATCACCGGGGATAATTACGGTTTTGCCTTCTATGGCTTTGGCCGAACGGAAGCGTTCAATCCAATTGTCCATGTGTTGCTTAAACTCATCTGCTGGACGGAAAGCATCAATACGCATTGCGCCAAAGAAATGTCCAATCCCCTCGCCTACTGGATTTTCGGGCATTGGGAGAAAACTGACAAATGGTGGTACCCAAGGGCCATAATTGGCGCCCGATAAAACCGCCGAAAATATATCTACAATAGAACCCAAACAATACCCTTTGTGGCTGCTGTGTTCGCGATCGCCGCCAAGAGGTAATAAGGCGCCTCCTTGTTTTAACTCGTTAGAATTAGGTGTCTGAATACCATCCTTATCTTGTATCCATCCAAGTGGCGCATCTAAGCCTTTGCGTTGGAGTATTTCTAACTTCCCATTCGCCGCAGTGGTTGTAGCAAAATCTGCTACAAAAGCCGGTTGTTTATTGGCTGGAATTGCCACTGCTATAGGATTAGTCCCGAGTAGCCGTTCTAACGAAAAGGTAGGCGCTACCAGCGGACTGGCATTGGTCATAGAAATACCAATCATATCTTTCTGCAAAGCCATCATAGCATGGTACCCTGCTATGCCATAATGATTGGAATTTTTTACAGAGACCCACCCTGTACCTACATTTGTGGCTTTGTCCAAAGCTACTTGCATCGCTTTTGGCGCTACCACCAATCCTAGACCGCTATCGCCGTCTACTACTGCGGTACTTGGGGTTTCATGTACAATCCTTACATTTGGGGCAGCATTTATCCTTCCTGTTTCCCACAAGCGCACATACCCAACCAAGCGCGCTATTCCATGTGAATCCACCCCCCTAAGATCGGCAGACAAAAGCACGGTAGTAGCCAACTCAGCATCCCCCTCCGGACACCCCATTTTTAGAAATATTTCTTTCGTAAAAGAAAAAAGAATTTTATATGAATACATAGTTTTATAGTGTAGCACAAAAATAGTATAAAATTTACCGTTTTTTCTTTAGTGCCTTTTTTATTGGATCTGTTTCTACTTTCTTTGATAAGTCTACTTTCTGCCCATCGGTAATAATCAAATTTCCTCTCGCATCCCATTCGCGCATCACAACGGGTGCCGCGTCTAACCATTGATCTTTAGGATACAATGTTTCTCTTTTTCGCTTATTCTTATCTTCAAAATACTCTATCCATAATCCTATTTTCTTCCCATCGCCATAATGCCCTCTTGTAAGCAACTGTCCATTTTCGAGAAAATAATAATAATCGCCTGTTTTCTCTCCAAACTCAGACGGGATAACCTCTTTCACCTTCTTTCGATCATAATCATAATAAGTAATTTTAGCCTCTTTTTGAAATCCTCTATAATACTTCGATTTACCAATAAGAATAGGCTGTAATACCTCCGCTTTAGAATATTTGCTCGCCGAAGGCTCCCACCATTTTTTTTCCCACTTGTATTTTTCCCACCTTCCATGTTTTGTCCCTACATGAAAGATCCCCATTTCAGTCATCCGTCCTCCTACGTATTTGGTATAAGGACCATGAAGTATTTTATAATTCTTCAGTTTGACCAACTCTTCCTTCCGAACTTTTACAACTTTCGCCTTACTTAAATCCCATACATACAATTCATCAATATAACTTGTAGGTTCCTCGTATTTTTTTAAAACGTAAAATAATTCTACTACCTGCTTCTCCTCTAGTCCTTCGCGGGTATAGCCTTTTCTGGATTTTTTTCCATAAAAAAAAGCCCGCTTTTCTTTTTTAGTCTTTCTCTTTTTTTGTAGTGTGGAGTCAGGCTGAAACATCAAATCTGGCAATGTATCACGGGTAAGGGAATTGCCGTAAGGGAGTACAATCTTATTTTCCTGAGAAAAAAGAACGCCCGAAAAACCAAGCGTAACGATAAAAAAGCATACGAGATAGATTATAAACTTCATTTGAAAGCCCTGTTAACTGCTTTTGTACACAGATAACAGGGCTAATTTATAACTATTTTTTCAAAAAGTTAGTATGTAAAAGACAAGATTAATTTACGCTCAACGCAACACTTCTTTGTATAAAGTCTGTAAGGTCTTTTCCTGTTAGCATTCCTTGTGAAAGCAGCGCCAAGTCATATACTTGTTTTGCTATCTTTTTTTGTGATTCGTCAGAAGCTTCACTCAATATTTTCTGTACCGCAGGGTGATTGCTGTTTACCACTACATTATATATTTCAGGCATAGATCCCATAAAACTCATTCCTCCACCACCGCCTGATGCGGACATGTCTTTCATACGACGCATAAATTCAGGAAGCATAATCGAAACAGGCAGTTCATCAACAGACATCGCTTCTAGGGCTACTGTCATTTTTTTGTTGTCAATTGCTTTTTCAAATACTTCTTTCACTTTTGTTTGTTGGTCCGCCGTCAAAACGCTTTCGAGGGTTATGTCTTTGTCTATAATCTTTTCTATAGTTTCAGAATCTACTCGTTTCAACGAAAATTTTTCCATTTTCTGCTCCAGCATTCCTATAAAGTGACTATCAATCATCGATGTCATTTCCAATACTTCATAGCCTTTGTTTTCTGCAGAGCGGATATAAAGATCTTGCTTTCCTTTGTCCGAAGTATACAATGCCACTACATTCTCCGTTTTATCCGTTTGATTGGCAGCAATATGTTCTTTGTAATTGTTGAGTGTAAAGCTTTCGCCTTTGGTATTTTTTACTAGACAAAAGTCTTTTGCTTTCTCATAAAATTTATCGTCGCTCAGCATTCCGTATTTTACAAATACATTAATGTCGTTCCATTTTTCTTCAAACCCTTTTGGATCGTTGCTGTTGATTTCTGCTAATTTGTCGGCAACTTTTTTGGTGATGTGTGCGTTAATTTTTTTAACGTTTGAATCTGCTTGAAGGAAACTTCTTGAAACATTCAATGGAATATCTGGCGAATCTAGAACACCGTGCATCAACATCAAAAACTCTGGCACTAAATCTTTTACTTCATCCGTAATAAAAACCTGACGGGAATAAAGTTGGATTTTATTTTTCTGTACTTCGAAGTCGGCTTTTAATTTGGGGAAATATAGAATGCCCGTTAAGTTGAATGGGTAATCCACGTTAAGGTGTATCCAAAATAGTGGGTCTTCGCTGTAAGGATAAAGCTCTTTGTAGAAAGCAACATAATCTTCGTCTTTCAACTCCGATGGGGCTTTCGTCCATAAAGGATTTGTGTTATTTATAATTACACCATCAAATTCAATATCTACAGGAAGGAATTTACAGTATTTTTTCAGAATTGTTTCCAATCTGTATTTTTCCAAAAATTCGGTAGAATCTTCTGCAATGTGCAAGATAATATCGGTTCCTCTTTCCGTTCTGGTGCCTTCTGAAATTTCAAATTCGGTACTGCCATCGCATATCCAACGAGCGGATGTTGCCCCTTCTTGGTGCGACAGTGTATTGATTTCTACATTGGCCGCCACCATAAATGCCGAGTAAAAACCTAGTCCAAAGTGTCCGATGATTTGTTTTTCATCGCCTTTGTCTTTGTATTTTTCTATAAATTCCGTAGCGCCCGAAAAAGCGATTTGGTTGATGTATTTTTTTATTTCTTCCGCAGTCATTCCTAAACCTTGGTCGCTGATTGTAATTGTTTTGGCAGTTTCGTCTATGGTTACCGTTACTTTTGGAGAACCAACTTCGCCTTTATATTCGCCAAAAGAGGCTAGTTTTTTAAGTTTTTGAGTAGCATCTACCGCATTGGATACCAATTCTCTTAAAAATATTTCATTATCAGAGTAAAGAAATTTTTTGATGATCGGGAATATATTCTCGGTATGGATGGAAATAGTACCTTTTTCCTGCATAAACTTATTTTTTTAGGGTTATAAATGTAGAAGGGGGAATACAAATACTATTCCATTAGGGCGGGACTGACAAAGTTGCAGTATACGAAAAAAGCGCTAAACCCTACTAAGCAAATAAAGGCGAACTATTTTTTGCTAAAATTCTATTAAAAAGAATAGCCGTAGCTTGAGCATCGCCGAGTGCGCGGTGTCTATTTTGAAGGCGGATGCCAAGACTGTCACAAAGTTTTCCCAAACTATAAGAAGCCAAACCAGGAAATGCTTTTCTGCTCAGGCGGACGGTGCACAGTTTATTTGTATTATAGGTAACTCCAATATTTTTAAATGCGGCTTTTATGAAATTGTAATCAAACGTAACGTTGTGTGCTACGAAGGTAGTGTTTTGAGTCATGTCCAGTATTCGTTGGGCGATTTCCGAAAATCGTGGCGCCCCACGCACCATATCGTCGCTGATGCCTGTAAACTCCGTTATGGAATAGGGAATACTACATCCAGGATTTACCAACGTACAAAACGTTTCGATCACTTTTTCGCCGTCGTGCAAAATTATCGCAATCTCTGTGATACGGTCTAGCTCAGGTCTTCCGCCTGTAGTTTCTATGTCTATGATGGAATAAATCACAGGTTTGTTTTTTTAGTAAGTAGTAGTACTGCTAAAGAGCGGTATTGTTTATCTTCTTTATTTATATGCCTGAATAAGTACACTTGTCGGTATTCTTAAACTGTCGTGTAAGAGTCGAATTGTTTCCAAGGTTAGCTTTCTTTTTCTATTTAGGATTTCGCTTGCACGACTTTTGAGACCTATTACTTTGGCTAAATCTGTTTGAGTGTACCCCATTTGTTCCATCCTAAATTTTATAGCTTCAATAGGATCAGGAAAGCCTATAGGAAAGTGTTCTTCTTCGTATTTTTCAATTAAAATACCCAAAATTTCAAGTTCATCACCTTCGACAGAGCCTTTCTTTGAATCAAAAATCAATTCCAGTCTTTCTAAGGCCTTTTGATAGTCCTTTTTATTTTTAATTGGCTTTATAGTCATACCCTTTAAATTTTAGTTGCGTCAATTTTATCGTATTCGGCATGCGTGCCAATGAATCGAATCCAAATCATATGGTAATCATAATTTATTTTGACAATTAATCGGTAGTTGTTTCCTTTGATATTGAAAATAACTCGATTCTCTGCCAAGAAACTTGCACTTGGATACTCTTTTTTTATATCCTTTGGATTCTTCCATGCGGCTTCGCTTGTTTCTTGAAACCATGATTTTAATTGTTCCTCACAATCCACATGTTTTTTCCAAAATTCACGTAGAATTTTCTTTGATATTATTCTCACTAAATATTCCTTTGTACAAAGATAGCAAAAGTTCCCTAATAGGGAACTTTTTACAGCCTCTATTTCCAACTTATTTCTACTACAGTATCTTGATAGGATACGGTAGTCCTTTCTACGCCTGCTGGTTTTCTGATTTTCAATCTTCCATTTTTAAAGAACACAGTCTTTTGCTCTTTCACAATAAATTCATTCTTCTTATGAAAAAGTACAACTTCCTGTTTCTTTACTTTAGTATTTCTTAGTGTGATGGAATTTGTCTTCGGAGTTATCGCTGATGTCGTAGCAAATATTACGGTTTTCTCTGGCGTTAACAATTGATTATCGATCAATTTTAGCGCTCTTGAAGCTCTAGGAATTCCATATCCTATATAATTATTACCATAAGGGTATAGGCTAGAACTTTTCTCTATTATTTCCTTTATTTTTTTATTATTCAACGAAGGCGCTCTTTGCATCAAGCACGCTACAAATCCTGCTACTGCTGGAGCGGAAAATGAAGTACCATCAGGTGAATAACACGAAACATTGGGCTTTAAATAAGGTAAAAACGCAGGACCAATGCTGCTGTATTCAATTTTTTCGCAGCTTTCCTTTTTTGTAGCGCCAACGGACAAAACGCCTTGCGCGTCGGCAGGTGCTGAGATTATTTGCCAATTCAAATTACTCCCTTCATTTCCTGCCGATACTACCAAAAATATTCCCTTTTCTTCTGTAGCTATCTGCGCAGCCTTAGTGATACTAGCCGTTTTCCCATTCATTTGCGCTTGCGTATAATCGTCTTTCGGATCGTCCATTTTAATGGCGTAACCAAGCGACGTACTAATAAGTCGGACACCCTTGCTATCCATCCATTCCATGGCTGCAATCCAAGTATCTTCTTCGCCTCTAAATTCTCGGTTCCCATCTTCTGTTCGGGCAAGATAAAATTTACTATCGGTAGCCATACCCGTTAGTTCACGCGTAGTTATATTGTATCCGGCTATCATGTCCAACACTCTACGTCCATGATAATCCGCATTGGTGGCCTTTTCGGTAATAAGGTCTTTTCGCTCGGGGGCAAGGAAATCTCTTTGGTCTATAATTTTATGTTCATCAAAAAGATGTTTAAGCATTTTATCCGATTGCGCTTCATAGAAACCAGCATCGATTACGCCTATAAGTACGCCTTCTCCTGTAAGGGAATCTTCCAAAAATGAATTTATTTGCATTTGCTGCATGGCCTTGTGCACATAAGCCGGATTTACAGATATCCCACAAGAAGTAAGTGTTAAGGCACTTTCTATAGGCGTTATGGTCGAAACAAACTTCATTTTTTTTATTGTGGCAACTTGTGCGCTAGTCATCGTTGCCGAAGTTGCATTCAACCATCTCGATACACATAGTGGTCGAACACCTGTTGCGCTAATTTCTTCAAGGTAAGCCTTATTTACAGGGATGTCTGAATACTGAGCAAGCGCCAATCCAAAAAGAATTCTATTTTGGACTGCCTGTGCACTCAAATAGTCCGTGTACTTATAGTTAGCACTATCTTTATCGTTAAACGTAATCCAATATTTGTCCTGCGCATGTGCCGTATTTAGGCTGAGGATGAATAATAAAATCGAAATAATTTTATTCATATCTAATTTTTGTATTTATTTAATAAACAATTAAGCTATTATCTTCCAACAAAAAACGGTTTTAGCGTTTTATTGTTCGAAGATAAGCCTACAAATATACATAGATCATGCGCTATCAGCCTATAAACACTAAACTTTTCCTTCTAAATAGGAAAAACTATATCCATAAATTGAAATCTGGCGCCTTGGCTGTTTTCAATTCTAATGACATAATGCCTACAAATGCAGATGGGGTAATGCCTTTTCGGCAAAATAATGACTTGTTTTATCTAACAGGTATTGACCAAGAGGAAACTATTTTGATTTTATGTCCTGAACATAAAAATCCTGCTCTTAGAGAAATGCTCTTTATAAAAGAGACTAGTGAACATATTGTGATTTGGGAGGGGAATAAACTATCCAAAGAACAGGCTACCGAAGTGTCTGGCATTAAGACTGTTTATTGGACTACACAATTCGAAGCCATTTTATATAGCCTAATAAATGAATTTAACACCCTTTACTTGAATACCAACGAGCATTCGCGCGCTGATAGACAGGTAGAAACGAGAGACGATCGTTTTATAAAATGGTGTAAAAACACCTACCCGTTGCATACTTATGAGCGCTCGGCTCCTATTTTACAGGAATTGCGTCAGGTAAAATCTGTGTTAGAGATTGAGCGCATGAAAGTAGCCTGTGCGATTACGGAAAAAGCATTTCGGAGAGTGCTTCAGTATACAAAACCAGGGGTAATGGAATTTGAACTGGAGGCCGAAATTTTGCATGAATTTATACGCAATCGTTCTCGAGGCCCTGCCTATAGTTCCATAATAGCCTCGGGATCAAATGCGTGTATATTGCATTATACAGACAATAATATGGAGTGCAAAAAGGGAGATTTGATTTTGATGGATTTTGGTGCTGAATATTCTAATTATGCAGCCGACCTTACCCGCTGTATCCCTGTGAGTGGCAAATTTAGCAAACGACAGAAAGCGGTTTATAATGCCGTATTAAGTATCCAAAAGGCTGCTATCAAAATGCTACATGTAGGTAATACCTTTGTCGATTATAATAAAGCTATTGGCGAAATAGTTACGAAAGAATTAATCGATTTAAACGTACTTGCCGCGTCCGACGTAAAAAAGCAGGACAAGCACAATCCGCTTTATAAAAAATATTTCATGCACGGTACATCTCATTTTCTAGGACTGGATGTACACGACGTCGGCGATCGGAATGCGGTGTTTAAAGCCGGTATGGTTTTTACCTGCGAGCCTGGCTTGTATCTAAAAGAAGAAGGCCTTGGAATCCGCCTAGAAGACGATATTCTAATAACTTCCAAAAAGCCTCTCAATTTAATGAAATCTATCCCTATTGAGGCAGAGGAGATTGAAGATCTTATGCATTAATCATAACCCTCTAGCAAGCTGCTTCTGATAATTTAAATTCTAACTAATTTAGCCTATAATTCAAAACCTTTTCCAAAAATGACCGTAAAATGTTACCGATGGGAATAATTAAGGAGGAAAGATATATTATGAAGATGAAGAAGCTCGTTTCAATTTCAATGGTTTTTGTTTTTATTATATGTTCTGGATTTTACCAGCCTGATGCTAAGACCTTTTATGAAAATGCATTAACCAGTTTGAATAAAAAAGATTACATTCAAGCTATCTCAGAGTTTACAAATGCCATAAGTTTGAAACCTGATTATGCTGATGCTTATTATCATAGAGCTACCGCTAAAGAACTTTTAGGGAAAAAAATGGGATTTTTTAGCAGCGAAATGTGCAGCGACCTTGTTTCTGCCATGCTAAACGGAAAAACGGAAGCGTTGGACAAACTCGAGAAGTCTTGTATGGGTGAGTGCTTTGACCTTGATGCCGCATTTTTAGAACCTGAAGTTGTTTATTGCGCTGATTTTAGTTCTAAATTATTACTCGACTTGCCAAACGGCTCCGAAAACCTTTCTAATCTTGTAAAATTAAATTTTTTTAATAATAAACTTAAAGGACCGCTCTCCGAAAAATTCAGTAAACTAGACAGGCTTATATCTCTCGACCTAAGTAGTAATAAAGTAACAACAATACCTGCTTCTATTGGTAAACTCTCTCGACTAAGAGATATTAATTTGAGTAAGAATGAAATAGCGAGTTTACCCTACGAATTTGGCAATCTTAAAGCGCTGAAGATGCTAAATATGAGACAAAACGGACTTACGACCTTCCCAAAATCAGTAGCAATGTTGTCTTCTTTGGAGGTATTAGATTTAGCCTTCAACAAATTAACAACAATGCCCATCGAAATTGCTAACTTAAAAAATCTTAAAACTCTTATACTTGTAGGGAATGAAATTTCTAAAAATGAGCAAAATAAAATCAAAGCCTTATTGCCTAAGACTACGATTTCATTCGAATAAAAATCTAATATTATTTTTTTAGCTAAAATATCGCTATTTTTAGAGGCAATATTTTTATAGTACAAAAAATATTGCTAAAATTGACCTTGGTTTTTTAAGTGTTTGATAGAAATTATGAAGAAAATAGCTGTTTTTACATCGGGTGGTGACGCCCCAGGAATGAATGCTTGTATTAGATCAGTGGTTAGAGCTGGTCATTATTACGGATTGGATGTATATGGAATAATAAGAGGATACGATGGGATGATAAACGGTGATTTGATGGAGATGGACAATCATTCGGTAAGTAATATCATTCAAAAAGGTGGAACTATTCTAAAGTCGGCTCGAAGCGATGCTTTTAGAACTCCTGAAGGTAGAAAAAAAGCATACAACAATATTAAAAAATTTGGCATAGAAGGTCTTATTGCCATTGGTGGTAATGGAACGTTTACAGGTGCTACCTTATTTCATAAAGAATATGGAATACCTACAGTAGGCTGTCCTGGCACTATTGACAACGATTTGTATGGCACTGACTTTACAATTGGCTACGATACTGCTGTAAATACTTGTTTGGCTGCTATAGATAGAATCCGCGATACCGCAGATGCGCACGAAAGAGCTTTCTTTATAGAAGTAATGGGTCGTGATACCGGTTATATCGCTATTCGTTCTGCCATAGGCGGTGGTGCTGAAATGGCGGTGATGCCAGAGAAAAAAGTTCCTTTAAAAGAAATTATTGAAAAATTAAAATACGGCGTAAGCAATTCAAGGTCTTCGCATATTGTAGTAGTAGCAGAAGGCGATCAGGCAGGCAGAGCAAACGAATTGGCGGCAAACGTTAAAAAAGAAATTCCTCAATTAGATATCAAAGTAACAATACTCGGACACGTACAAAGAGGTGGAGCGCCATCTGCAGCAGATCGTGTACTTGCAAGTAGACTAGGATTAGGTGCTGTAGAAGGTCTTTTGAAAGGAAAATCAAATGTGATGGTAGGGGTGATTAACAGAACACTTAGCTACACAAACTTTAAAGATACCATCACCAAAAAGAAAGTCATCAACAGTGAACTTTCTAGGATGATTGAAATTCTAAATGGTAGACAATATAAAAACGACAAATCGTTCAAAAAGAAATAGCGTTCGATTTTACTAACATAAAAAAAACCTGCTTTATATAAAGCAGGTTTTTTTTATGTTAGTAAAAGTATGTTACAACATTCCCCTTCCCCTTTTAGTTAATCCCATTTCAAATCCTCTGTAGAGACTGGTGAAGCACCAGCAGAGACAAGGTTGTTATCTTCTACAAACTCCTCGTCAAACTTACTAAAATCAACTTCTGGCATCAATTCATTTTTTACATGATTGATTGTTTCTTCCAACGCTTCAAAAAATTTCTTGAAATCTTCTTTGTATAGAAATATTTTATGCTTTTCATAAGTGAATCCATCGTCGTTATACCTTTTCTTACTTTCCGTAATCGTTAGGTAATAATCGTTTGAACGCGTTGATTTTACATCAAAAAAGTACGTTCTCTTTCCGGCTCTCACTCTCTTAGAGTAAATTTCCACTTTTTCTATTTCTTTGTTCTCTTCCACAGTCCTTGGTTGTTAAGTTTAGCTTACTACTTGTAAAACTAATTCAAAGATTTTAAAAATCAAAGTAAATGATAATAAATATAACATGAAAATTACATGACCCGCATGTCATTTTAATAGCATTTAAGTACTTTTTTACCTGTAAAAAATGCTATTTATAGTAAAAATAAATTTAATCTATTCATTATTAAATGATTATAATTTAAATAAATTACGTAATAAGTGATTTAAATCATTCTATTTGAAGAGCGATTCGTTTCTCTTTAAGTTTAGAAAAAATGACTATCCAAGCCTATTAAGTCGTATCTTGGTAAAAAATAAGACTACGATATGCAAAAGATATTTTTACTTGTAGGCTCTTTGATGGGAGCATTGTCC
>JAYSUZ010000045.1:0-2108 GCA_043718845.1 Cytophagales bacterium | reverse complement strand
TGGTTATTAATAGCCACGTCTTTAAATGGGTACATTTTATTTAAAAATTAATTTAAGGAAAGGGACATAATACTCTATTCTTGTTGATAGTCTGTCTGCATAGAGACAAGCGCTGTGTCAGACACAGCGCTTAGTAGTGCTGCGTAGAACGATGTTGCAGGAGAAAAGCTCCTGCAACATCGTAACTGAACGTTTGTTGAATCCTGAGCAAAGGAACACTGACTAATAACTACAAAAGTAATTAGTGCAAAAGAAAATTTTAAATTTGTGGCGGTTTCAAACACTTTTATTGAGATTTAACCAGTTGATGAATATTCCGGCGAAAGTATACCACCATTCTGGTGCAAAGTATACCTCTCTGAACTTGCAATTTAAAGGTACTATATTAGATACAAAGAAGAAATATTACAATCTTTGTTTCCATCGCTTAGGATTAACGGACGTATGAAAGACCGCTATAATAAGAATAGTCTTGTCTTTAATTATGAAATGTATGCCGTACGGGAATTTTTGGAGAAAGAAAATTCTAATCGATTTATACCTAATCCAAGTTTTTAATGGTTTTCTTTGAATGCTTTCGACAGCCATAGAAAGATAAATTTCAAAACTATTGGCTACATCTTCGTTTTGCTCTTTATACCAAGAATATACTTCTTTAAGGTCATTTTCGGCTGCATCGGCAATCGTAATAGAAAAAATCATTATTTTTTAAAAATTTCGCCTTTGTCTTCCTCCCAGTTTCTAGTTTTCATTTCACCTTTTTCGATTAGCAGTGTTCTTTTAGTTACTTCATCTTGCTGCCAATCGGGAATGTCCCCCTCGACAGAAACTGAAACATATTCCAACGTTCTAATAAAAGTTAGAAAAGCATTGAACTTATTTTCTTCTATGTTTAAAATTAGTTGCTTCATATTTTACTAGTTGGAGGTATAAAGTACCTAACCAAAGATAAGAAGTTTTTCGTTAAAATAAAAATACACTTCCAATCCAACCTTCCTGCCCATTTTTGCCCACCGAACTATTAATAGTTCATTATCATGAAAATCTATTGTAGTTTTATGGATTACCTATGTCAAAACAGTATTTTACTACCGATATTAAAGAAATAGAATCCCTGAAAAGGGATATACAAGAGGCTATAAACAAAAAAGTAGAAGGCAACGGTGATTGTCTGTTCTTGCAGAGGCAAATTGAAGAGCGCTGCGGTTTCCGAATTGCTAACAATACTCTCAGAAGGGTTTTTGGTTTATTGCCGGCCTCCCCTCCCTCGAAGGCTACATTAGATATTTTGTCCGAATTTTTGGGCTATAGCGGATGGGATGGTTTTCTTGGTAAGAAGAAATACTACTCTTTTAAAATTGACGCCCAACAGTTCCTTCTTTCGATTGCCCAGAAAGAAAAAATTAACAAAGAGGAACTCAATACGGTTCTACTTTCAACGAATAATCTACACGATCAATTAGTATTTTTGAGAGAAGTAATACTCATCGCAACGAATAAGACGGATATCCAATTCTTATCCGGCTTATTCAAACTTCAACTACCTTTCGAAAAGATACAAATTGACAATTTCGATTTCTCCTATCTTATCAGTATTGTAGCCTTTGAGATTCGAAAGAATAAAACTTTACGAGAAACAATCATTCCTATATGGTCAGAAGATTCCAATGCCCATCGCTTGTATTTTGAATTTTTTGTAGATATTGATTACCTGATTCATCATCACGATTGGGTTTTGAACGAATACCTTTCCCGAAAAAAAACAAAGGAGGCAATGGTATTTGTAAATTCATTACTTTTTCTTAAAAACTGGCTTTCTAAAGATTACGCAAATTGCGAGGTTCAATTCAATCGTTTAACAGAGTTACATTTAAGTCTAAACCCCTTGGACATTCATGGCATTCCCTATTTACGATTGCTTGCTTATCGCTATTTATGGGCAAGTTATACCTCCAACGATAGCATTAAAGTGGCGATGCAAGAGGACATTAAAGCGTACGTAGTAAATATACTCTCCTCGAATAATCAATCCTTGATCGTACAACTTATTCAAGGGTATCATAACCTTGGCGAAATTCTTATCTGGTTGGGTGAATATAATTTTCAAC
>JAYSUZ010000440.1:0-12035 GCA_043718845.1 Cytophagales bacterium | reverse complement strand
AGACCTTCCTCTAAAAGAATCGTCATCGTAATAGGCGATGCCGCACCACTGACAGGCTCGGGTACTACCCATTCACTTTCAGATGTAGTGGCACTTTGTGCAAGCTCTTCAGTACAGGCAAATCTTTATCCTATATTAACAAAATACTACCCAGCTTCTGGCACAGGACTAAGAAAAGCAACTTCGGCAAGACGTCTTAAAAACTAGACGATTAAACCCTCTTAAAAAAACACCTAGCGGCTTAAAGAGTCGCTAGGTGTTTTTTTTGCCTCCTAAATCATTTTTACGTACCTTTCGCTATGAAAAATTCACTCTTAGGCGTTTTATTCATCGGCTTCCTTGTTCTTCTGCTCGTCTCCTTTAGCCCTTCCACAGTCAGGAGTAAGGGTTATAAAATAGGCGATAGTGTAGCAGATTTCAAGTTGAAAAATACGATAACAGGGAACGAACTTTCGCTAAGCGACTACGGAACAGCGAAAGGGTTTGTCATTGTTTTTACTTGCAACCATTGCCCCTGTTCGGCAAAATACGAAGATCGAATCTTGGCACTTGACAAAAAATATAAGCCGCTAGGATACCCGGTCATTGCTATAAATTCAATAGATATAGAACAATATCCAACAGAAACACAAAGCAGAATGCGTGCTAGAGCGGTGCACAAAAAATACTCCTTTCCTTACCTCCACGATGACAGTCAACAGGTGGCGGTGGCCTTTGGAGCGGCCTCAACACCGTATGTATATGTACTACAAAAAACTGAAAAGGTGTTGGTCTTAAAATATAGTGGGGCTATAGACGACAATATGCAAGAGCCCAGTGCTGTAAAAGAACATTTTGTAGAAAACACAGTGAACTTACTTCTAGAAGGCAAACCAGTCCTTATTTCTACTACTACACCCTACGGTTGTTCTATCAATATTCGCAAAAAGGCATTGAAGTAACAGCCCTCATTTAAAGCTAGGATTGACTCCTAAATCAACATTCACAATGCCGCAAGACAAGATAGAAACCTATAACTTAACCGCCATCCTAGAAAACATGCTCGACAGTGTATGGACGATCAATAAAGCGTATGAAGTCGTCTATCTGAACACTGTTTTTGAAAACGCTTTTTTCAGCGCCTTCGGTATTCATTTGAAAAAAGGGGCAACTATCCTAGAAAAAATGCCGGCTCAACTAGCCCTAATTTGGAAGGAACGCTACGACAAAGCCTTAGCAAACGAGCGGTTAATAATAGAAGATAAAATAGATTTTGGAGCGGCATTCGTTTTTATTGAAGTACGCTTAAACCCTATTGTAGTAGAAAATAAAGTGGTAGGAGTTTCGATTATTTCGCGTGACATAACACAACGCAGGCAGGCAGAAGAAGCGTTAAAGCTAAGTGAAGAAAAATATCGAAGAATCTTTGAAGACGTACAAGATGTTTTTCTGCAAACAGACCTTCAAGGTACTATTTTGGAAATCAGCCCCTCTATTATTCGCTTTTCGGGCAAAACCAGAGAAGAAACACTGGGCACCTCCCTACTAGACCTTTATTATAATCCTGAAGATAGAGAACCGCTTCTTGAAAATTTATTGAGAGATGGGGAAATTAGAGATTATGAACTTAGGATTCGGTCCAAAACCCGTGCGCTGATTCATGTATCGGTAAACGCTCGCTTAGTATTAGACGCAGAAGGCAACTTGAAAAATATGGAAGGCGTGCTGAGAGATGTAACCGAAAGAAAAAGCCATGAATTGGAAATCGCCACACAGAATATAAAGCTGCAAATTCAAAATAAAGAATTAGAGCAGTATACCCATATTGCCTCTCATGACTTACAAGAGCCTCTAAGAACGCTCTCGAGTATCGGCGCTCTGATTCAAGAAGAGTTTAAAGGAAAACTGAACGAAACCGCAGACTTATACCTTGATTTTATAGTGCAATCTTCAAACAGGATGAAAGAACTTGTGAAAGGATTGCTTGATTATTCTAGAATTGGAAAAGAAAATGAATTGACAACAATCGACTGTAACGAGATTTTAAAAGAAGTGCTCTCGGATATGTCTACTTCCATAAAAGAAAGTGGTGCGGCCATAACCGTATCCGAGCTTCCCTCCTTGAGCGGGTATTCGATAGAGCTGCGCCTACTATTTCAAAATTTACTAAGTAATGCTTTAAAATTTCGAAGCACCTCTATTGCCCCTCAAATAACTATCACCGCCAAAAAACAGGAGGCTTTTTGGCTATTTTCTATAAAAGACAACGGCATAGGAATAGACGAAAGGGGAAAAGATAAGATATTTATCATATTCAAAAGATTGCACAACCGCAACGATTACGAAGGCACAGGAATCGGGCTTTCACATTGTAAAAAAATAGCCGAGCTCCATGGAGGGACAATCTGGGTAGACTCGAAACTAGGCGAAGGAAGTGTTTTCCATTTTACGATACCCATACTTTAAACGAAATTACAGCCCTCCATTTTCCAGCATAAAAACACTTAACGTTTAAACTAAGAAATGCTAGCTTGCTTTTAATTTAAACTTTGATTTTTTGAAAATCTCCGCAGCATTCTTGTCTTTCATTAGTTCTTGAAGGGTTACGGAAGGATTTTCGCTCATGTATTTTCGAACAATTTGCCAGCCTAGCCAACGTCCTATTCTACCCGGACAATTGTCGCCAATAACAGCCACCTTTGGGCTTTCGCCAAGATAGCGTTGCTTCGTTTTATGGTTCACATCGAATATTAATTTCTTTTCAATAAAATGCCCCCAAATAACGTCAAGATTTTGATCTGCCTCATTCATCTCTTTGCTTGTATATTGAATATTCAAACTATCGGGCAGTTCGGGCAGCATTCTTTCTAAAAAATAATGTGCTTTGCCATAGTGGATCATTTCTCCAATCATTGTTTCATCCTTCGGATCAAATTCATCGTACTTGGAAGAAATCGCCAAACCCATCATCGGCACCATATAAGCCTTGTTGTAACGCGCAAGCATATAGTCGAAAAATTGTGGACGATAACGGGCCTCGCTGCCCATAAAATAATCAATCGAAATGACGATTAGGCTATCTGAAAAAGAAAAATCTCGATCAAATTGAAAGCCTGTTACGATTGTTTTTACCTGAGGTACTTTATAGTCTGGATAATAGTAAACAAGATGGCTGAACAGGCCGTTAATTTGGGTAGTTAGGTCTGCAAAATCACCATAAAACTGCTCATTTTCGTTGTAAAACTCCTTTAGTTTTGGATTTGTATACATAGCAAGCATTTTGGCAACAAACGGCTCTTCTTTGGCGGCGTTGGGCACTTCAAAATAATCGTTTACAAGCGCAGGATTGTTCGTCAGAAAAAGCTCCACATCTCTCGTTGTTTTAATAGAGAAAAGTGCCCGCTCGAGGCGCTCAACTTTTACTTCTACTTTTGCTTTCTCAAAATCTTCGGAGGGAATTTCTACGACCTCCTTTTGAGGAAGGTTGGAAGTTTTTGAATCACAAGCAAGGAAAACAAAGGCAATACCAATAAATAGGCTAAACAGGAGGTTTTTCATCAATCAGACAGTTCTTTTACGATGCAATTTATAAATAATATGCTACTAATTTCAAGGCTATACGAGTAAAATAGTACATATTTGTATAGAATTATAATTTAACAACGTATAAATAATGAGTTTATTAGTAGTAGGATCTGTAGCCTTTGATGCTATTGAAACGCCTTTCGGCAAAACAGACAAAATAATAGGAGGAGCAGCTACGTATATAAGCTTATCTTCTTCTTATTTCACAAAAAAAGTAAATCTAGTAGCCGTAGTAGGAGAAGATTTTCCCACCTCTGACATTCAATTATTGGAAGCGCATGGTGTGGATACAGAAGGATTACAGATCAAAAAAGGAGAAAAATCTTTTTTCTGGTCGGGTAAGTACCACAACGATATGAACTCGCGCGACACGCTTGTGACAGAATTGAACGTGTTGGGTTCTTTTGATCCAATAGTACCAGAGGCGTATCAAGATTGTGACTTTCTGATGCTCGGAAATTTATCTCCGAAAGTACAAAGCACGGTGATAGGACGAATGAAAAAAAGACCAAAATTAATTGTGATGGACACCATGAATTTTTGGATGGATATTGCAATGGATGACCTTACAGAAACCATAGGAATGGTAGATTTGCTTTCTATAAATGATGAAGAGGCACGTCAATTGTCCAAAGAATATTCGCTTGTAAAAGCAGCAAAAAAAATAATGGCAATGGGGCCAAAATTCCTTATCATCAAAAAAGGAGAACATGGAGCCTTGTTGTTTCATCAAAACCAAGTGTTTTTTGCTCCAGCATTACCTTTGGAAGAGGTTTATGACCCAACAGGTGCAGGGGATACGTTTGCTGGTGGCTTTATCGGCTACCTTGCTAGCACCAACGATATTACGTTCGAGAACATGAAAAGAGCTATCATCTATGGCTCTGCGATGGCCTCTTTTTGTGTTGAAAAATTTGGCACAGAGCGAATTGTGAATCTATCTGAAAAAGAACTTAAGGCAAGAGTAAAGAAATTTGTAGATCTTGTACAGTTTGAGGTGACTATATAATTGTATTTAACTATTTGAAAATCAATTTCATAAAAACAAATTACCCAATAAAAAAAACAATTTGAGTTGGACTCAAATTGTTTTTTTTATAATATTACAAAAATAATGTATTTTTGATGTGCTATTGGAAGGCTATTTGCATAAGGAGCATAAGAATTAGTTAAAAATAAGAACGTGAGCACAACTAAATATTCGCAAAAGAGAACGATGAATTTGACCATTAAACTGTACTTTGTGACGGTAGCAATGCTGTTCTGTTATTCTTCCAATGCGGCTATTTTTGTAATTTCGGGTATTTACCAAGGAAAAAATGTTTTTATCCAAAACCCTTCCTTAAACGACGATGGTATTACGTTCTGCACAAATGATGTATATGTAAACGATGTAAAAGTAATGTCGAACATTACCACAGGAGCCTTCGAAATAGACTTATCCACCGTTAGAATGTCGTCTCAACTTACAATCAAAATAACCCATAAAGATGGCTGCAAACCCAGGGTATTGAACCCTCAGGTAATAAGGCCTTCGAGTATGTTTCACTACAATTCTTTTCAGGTGGACAAAGAGCATTTTGTTTGGTCTACAAGAGGCGAAAAGCCTAGAGGGAAATATGTACTGGAATATTATGCCAATGATAAATGGCTTTTAATAAAAGAGTTTCCAAACAAAGGTTCTGTCATTTTAAATAACTATGACACCGACGGTGTAATGGCTGGAGCACAAAAATACAGGCTTAAATTGGTAGAAGCAGAAGGGCGCGTTCACTATTCTCAAATAGTAGAATTTACCAAATAATAGGTTGTGTAATGCTTTCCATCTTTCGGAATACATCTTATTAATCAATCCGCTTTCTAAGTGGGAGATCCAACGAAATAGTTGTGCCTTTTCTAGGTTCACTTTCTACCATAATAGTACCATCAAGCATATCTACATGAGATTTCACTAAAAATAGACCCATTCCTTTCCCATTTACATGGCTATGGAGGCGGCTGTATAATCTAAATATTTTGTCGCCGTATTTTTCATAGTCAAATCCTATTCCTTGGTCTTTAAATGTTATTAATAATCGACCTTCTTTGACCTCTGCGATAATATAGAGCGCGGGCTTCTGGTTCGGCATTGCATACTTTATGCTATTCGAAATAAGGTTGTAAAAAATACTAATCATAATACTTTTGATACACGAAATTGTACCCACAAAAAAATGCTCTTGAATGTTGGCTCCGCTTATTAGAATATCTTCGGAAAGATGCAACTTTACCTCTTCCAAAATTTCGTGAAGGCTTATTTGACTCGAATCGTCATGCCCCAGTCTGCGTTGGACAAGGATATAGTTCAAGTCTTTCACCACCTCATCGATCATTAATACACTAGCGTCCAAATGTTCCATCAGTTTATGCTGATCGGGGGAAGCGTGTGGGTATTGTTTTAATAATTCCAACAACCCACTTACCCGAGATATTGGCCCTCTTAGATTGTGAGAGATAATATGATTAAAGGTATCTAACTGTTGGTATTCCCCCTCCAACTTATTCAGCTGGGCTTGAACCTCTATATCCATCAATTGGTTTTTATGAATCTCCTCTTCTAATACCCGTTGTTTTTGATACAATACCGCAGCTTCTTCTACCTTCAGTTTATTCATACGCATGAAGGAGTCGATAAACATAAAGATCATTGCAAAAGCCAAGACAAGGTTAAAATTGAATAAAATTAAAATTGTAGATTCTGGAAAAATATTTTTATGAAAAAGTAGTCCATTTTGAAACAGCACATTCATTGCTAATGCATTAATAAGATAGCTCAAAAGTGCCCCATAAATCAACTTCTTTTTGGACGTATCAAATGTAATGTAAACAGTAAGTGGCGTTGTTAGAAAATAAAAATAAAATCCAGACTCATATCCAAAACAATAACTGATTGTAAAGACAGAATAATTAGTTGTAAAGAGGTATATATATTTTGAAAGCGCATTTCTGTTTTTTGAAATACAATAGGAAGTGAGCGAAAAAAGCAAAACATAGCTTAACGTAAAAAAAAGCAAAAAGAATTCAAGGTAAAATAATCCTACTATAAAAAACAGGGCACTTATAAACACACAAATAAAAACCTGTAGGTTAAAGGCTACTAGGCGTTCCCTTTCGTATAAGTTGTAGCTGGAAGGAATCCCGTTCAAGTAGACCTTGTCGAAAATTGATTTCAAGAATTTTCCTGTCTTAATTATGCTCATTCTCCTTATGGTATTTAAAAAATAACCTTTTATCCTTTCCTCTAAATTTCGACTGGGGCTCTTCTCGAAAGAAGCATCAACCAGCAGTGTAAGAATCCACTTGCAGCAGTTCGATTTTATGTTTGATAAGCTCTTCGAAAAGTCTGATGGTATCCTGCATATCTTCGTCCCCATCTTCATAATACCACGTTATCGTAAGTATACTGTTTGATTCATTGATGGTGGCTATTAATTTCATGAGGTCAAACAAACACTTTGAGCTACTCGTGTTAAAATATTTCAAACGGACAGACAAAATTGTTGTTGCTGCCGGTGCTTTTATGTATTCTACAACCCAATCTTGAAGCCTTTGGTAGAATGGCTTAGGATCTTCTTCTAACGAGACACCGTAGATTGACAAAATGCCTGATGGTGTAAATTTAATTCCCAATGCCTTTGGGTTCGTTGGCTCAATCTCTAGTGCTTCCATGTTTTGTATATAGTATACGATAAAAGTAGCCAAAATCTTTCTGATTTCAAACAAATGTACTTCGTGTACTAAAACAAAAAAAGCCAAAAGAAATCTCTTCTGAGCTTTTTTGTTTTAGTACACTATTACTTATTTGGTTGCGGTGTAATACGTAGATACGGCTTTATTTTCTTAAACCCTTTAGGGAATTTTGTAAGTGCCTCATCGTCTTTGATAGATGGAATAATCACCACGTCTTGTCCGTCTTTCCAATCGGCTGGAGTAGCTACGCCGTAATTTGCTGTCAACTGCAACGAGTCAATAACGCGAAGCAGCTCCTCGAAATTTCTTCCCGTAGAAGCGGGGTAAGAAATCATAAGTTTTATTTTTTTATCCGCACCAATAATAAATACTGAACGAACAGTAAATTTATCCGAAGCATTTGGATGAATCATGTCGTACAGTTTTGCTACCACTGCGTCTGGATCTGCAATAATAGGGAAATCTACGGTGCAAGACTGTGTTTCATTGATATCCTTAATCCAACCTTGGTGCGATTCCACGCCGTCTACACTTATAGCGATTACTTTTACATCTCTTTTTGCAAATTCTCCTTTAAGATTTGCTAATTTCCCAAGTTCTGTAGTACATACAGGTGTATAATCGGCTGGGTGAGAGAATAAGACCCCCCAACTTGCGCCAAGCCAGTTGTGAAAACTAATAGGGCCGGAGGATGTTTCCGTATTGAAATCAGGAGCAGTATCGCCTAGTCTTAGTGACATATATATAATTATTTAGTTTAAAATGTATTGTTTCGTAAAGTTACAACTTGATTTCGTATTGTAATAGTTCCATTGTACTAAGGAATTATTTTCTATAGCACTTTTCTGTTCCTTTATCTATTTCTTAGTATTAGGCAACGTAGTTTCAGTTCCCACCTAAAATTGCGTCTAAAATGTTTGGCGCAACCCAGATGATTGCGCTATTATGGAAATAGATGCTTTTCGATGTTCCTCTATCCGCATTTTTGAGGCTCTTCTAAACAATACTTTATTCATAATATCGTGCAATATTCTCCAAGACTCCTAGACTTGCTACACAAATTTTTGTATATCCTTTTATGTTGAATATAAAAAAAGTGTTGTCTATGAAAATTAAAAATATAACTATACCATTATTTATTATTCTTAATTTAATTCAGTTTCCCATTTTGGCTCAGTGTACAGGAGGTACACTAGTTTGGAACGATGAATTTTCAAGTTCAAGTATAGATTTTACCAAATGGGCCTACCAGACAGGCGATGGTTGCGCTGTAGGGCTTTGTGGATGGGGAAATGGAGAACTTGAATATTACACCACAAATACCAATAATATAGGTGTAACAGGTGGAAACCTTGTTATCAAAGTTATAAAAGAACCTACCGCAGGCTCTGGAGCCACTTTTACGTCTGGGAAAATTCTATCCAAGGGTCTTTTCTTCAAAACGTATGGACGCTTTGAGGCAAGTATTCGTATGCCCGAAGGGAAAGGGTTATGGCCTGCTTTTTGGATGCTACCAGAGGTAAATGCATGGCCTACAACAGGGGAAATTGACATTAGCGAATACCGAGGCGACTCCGTGCTCAAAACAAGTGGCACGCTCCATTATGGCAATACTTGGCCTGGAAATCTATGGGACGGCAGCGATTGCTATCACACCGCAAGTCTTGCGGCGGCCTTCCATCTTTATGCGGTGGAATGGAATACGAACGAAATACGCTGGTACTTCGACAACCGATTGTTTAAAATTGAAGCCCGCACTCCCATAAATTCACTTAACCCTGCTTCCAACAATGCTGTAGTGTGGCCTTGGACAAGCAATTTCCATATTCTCCTTAATATGGCCGTAGGCGGATGGTTTACGGGCACTACCGACCCAAATGCCATCGTACTTACAAAACCTACCATGGAAATCGATTATGTAAGAGTATACGATATGACCCCTGTAGTCAATATACAGCAAACGCCCTACAACGGCACGCCATCGCCTATCCCTGGCAAGATAGAAGCAGAAGAATTTGACAGAGGCTGCGACCAAGCCGCCTATTACGACACCGACCTTCCTAACAATGGATTGGTTTTTCGTGGCGAACGCGTGGATATTCAACCTTGTGTAGATGCAGGGCCTGGGTATAATGTGGGATGGACTGCCAATGGTGAGTGGATGGAATACACCGTAAACGTTGCCGCTACAGGCACCTATAACCTAGATTTTCGTGTGGCCAGCACCAGCAACGTAGGCAGATTACACGTAGAAATGGACGGTACCGATATAACCGGCCAAGTAAGTATACCAAACACAGGTGCATGGACAAACTGGGCAACCGTATCGGCTATCAATAAATCGATGACTGCGGGCGTCCATATTATGAAAGTAGTTATTGATGTAGCAGGTTTTAACTTCAACTATCTAAACGTAATCACTAATAGCGTAGCACCTGTAACACTAATCGATTTTTCAGCAGCCCAACACGACAGCTACAATCTTATTTCTTGGACCACAACAAAAGAAATCAACAACGACTATTTTACACTAGAGCGATCGTACAACTTAGTGGAATGGGAAACAACCGCTATTATAACTCCTGAAGGGTCGGGTGAAAAGGTACAAGAATACGCTCAAAAAGATTATACAGCACTTGGCACATTGGTGTACTACAGATTAAAGCAGACAGACAATGATGGCACAAATACTTATTCGCAAGTCGTAGCAATCCATCTTGATAGTGCTGTCCAAATCTATCCGAATCCTTTCAGTGAAACCGTTTCCATCTCATTGCCCACTGGAACTACTCACGCAATACTAACAGATGCCGCAGGAGCACTACTTTCCACCCCCACTTTATCCAACGAAACATCCGTAATCGAAATAGGAGCGTCTTGGGCTAAAGGCATTTACCTTTTAAGACTTCCCAACGGAAAAGTGTTTAAAATAGTTAAACACTAATTCGACAACCCTTTCTTGTCTATTTCCGTTAAACTTAAGAAGCAACCTTTAAAAAAGACCAGTTGCAAAAGACAGCACGAAAAAGAACAGATTATGAAAAGTAACACGATGATTGGAATGGTATCAGGTTTATGCTTGATGACTTATTTGGCAGGAGCGCAGAATTTTAGTGAAAATAATATAGCATTAGCCAGTACAAATGAACAGGCAATAGTTTCGAGGACTCTAGACAAATCTGCTAATACATTGACAAATAAGGAAGTGGTTGACTATCCGACAGTATCTTATCCAGAAACAAAAGCGTTTTCGATAGAAAAAGAAAAAGCATTTTACCATCTCTCATGGCAAGTCCTTATGCCCGAAAATTTATCTTATACAGAAATACAATCGTCAAGCGATGGTAAAACCTTCGCAACCGTTGGTGTACTAACAAACGGCGGTTTAGATTACTTCGTACCATCCGACAAGGGTGCTAAAACGAGCTATTTCAGACTTGTTCAATACAGTCTAAACGAACAAAAACATATAAGCGCAGTGCTAAGTATAAAATAATTGGCACTTTAAATAGGCTACAAAATTGGACGACTACTCTTTTATAGGAGTGTCGTCCAATTTATTTTTTAACGTACTTGGGCAACGAAAAGCCGTTTTCGGCACATCTGTTTCTTTAATAGCGTTAAACCCTCCATCTACATCAATTAATTTTTTGAACCCTCGAGCGCTTAGAATAGATGCCGCAATCATAGAGCGATAGCCTCCTGCACAATGTAGATAATAGGTTTTATTTTTATCCAATTGCCCTATCCAATCGTTTATAAAATCGAGTGGTTTATTTTCAACATTCTCAATATGTTCGGCTCCGTATTCAGCAGGTTTTCGCACATCCAAAACAGTTATCAGTTCTTGTTTGAAAATAGTTGAAAATGATTCTGCAGAAATTGATAGAATTGAATCTACCTCTTTGCCATATAATTTCCATGCATCAAAACCACCTTCCAGATACCCAAGCGTAGCATCGTATCCAACGCGCGCAAGTCTTGTAACGGTTTCTTCTTCTTTACCAAGGTCTGTCACCAACAGCAGCGGCTGTTTCAAATCGGTCAAAAGTGCGCCCACCCAAGGAGCAAACTGCCCGCTCAGTCCAATATTAATTGAGTTTGGAATAAATCCTTTAGCAAAAACAGGAGCATCTCGAGTATCAATTACCAGCGCACCTTCCTCCGCTACTCGCTGCTCGAATTCTTCTGGCCCATAAGCATGTGCTCCTTTCTTTAAAACAGCGTCTATACTTTCATAGCCTTGTTTGTTCATCAGTGCATTCTTGGGAAAATAATGTGGCGCCGGCAGAATTCCATCCAACACTTTTTCTATAAAAACGGCTTTCGACATTGGTTGCAACGCATAATTGACTTGTTTCTGATGCCCCAGCGTATCGGTTGTTTCCTTACTCATATTTTTACCACATGCCGAACCCGCTCCATGTGCGGGATAAACCGTAATACTATCGGGCAGTGTCATTATTTTAGTGCGGAGCGAATCGTACAAAAGCCCTGCTAGCTGCTCCTTTGTACGGTCAGATTTTACGGCTAAATCGGGTCGACCTACGTCTCCAATAAACAAGGTGTCGCCAGAAAAAATCGCCTGTTCTTTTCCATTCTCATCCATCAATAAATAAGTGGTCGACTCCATGGTATGCCCGGGAGTATGAAGCGCCTTTAAGGCTAGTTTGCCTATTTTAAAACACTCTCCATCAAAAGCAATATGTGCTTTAAAGTCCGTCACCGCATTTGGACCAAAT